>CAIOHM010000419.1 GCA_903858055.1 uncultured delta proteobacterium | reverse complement strand
CGGCTGCGGTCGCCGGCCTAGCTTCGAGCCGTTCGCTCGGAGGTCTGCTCCGCTCTTGTACGGTGCGGAGCGATGCCCTTCGCGCTGGGCGCGGCCGTGCGCGGGTAAGCTGGTGGTGCTGGTGCGCTCGTCCCATCTACGCGTGCGCTCGTGAGACTCGCGCCAGAACGTCATCCTCGCGCAGGCGAGGACCCGGGCGTTTCCTCATGGAGCGCGCTGTGCGATGCTCGGTCCGCGCAAACGAAAACGGCGATGAGCCGAAGCTCACCGCCGCCTTTTGTGTCCCGGCAAGGGGCTCAAGACCCATCGCCCGACGAAAACAGGAGCCGGGGCCGGGGCCCCGGCGACCCACGAATCAGGACGGGTAGACCGAGACCTTCTTCGTGCTCTTGTTCTTCCACTCATACTTGACGACACCGTCGACGAGGGCGAAGAGCGTGTAATCGCTGCCCGTGCCGACGTTGCTGCCCGCGTGGATGGTCGAGCCGACCTGGCGGATGATGATGTTGCCCGCGCGGACAACCTGGCCGCCGTACACCTTCACGCCGCGACGCTGCGCGCTCGACGTACGACCGTTGCGGGTAGAACCTGCGCCTTTTTTGTGAGCCATGGCTTTCTCCTCAGGGTTTCAGAGCGCCGGGCCTCAGGCCTGGATCGCCTCGATGCGGACGGCGGTGTACGCCTGACGGTGGCCGCTCTTGCGGCGGTAGTTCTTACGGCGGCGGAACTTGAAGATGGTGATCTTCGGGCCGCGCTCCTGCGCGACGACCTTCGCGACGACCTTCGCGCCGGCGACGGTGGGCTGGCCGATCTTGAGGGCGGCGCCCTCGCCGGCGACGAGCAGCACTTCGCTGAACTCGACCGTGGCCCCTGCTTCGACCGGAAGCTTCTCGACGCGGAGCGTCTCGCCTTGCTTCACGCGGTACTGCTTTCCGCCCGTCTTGATGATTGCGAACATGGATCCCTCTTTCGTGAGCTCCGCGGACGAAGCCTCGCGTGGTGATGCGCGAGGCTCGTGCACGGGGGGTGCGGCCCGGGAGCCGCGGACGGACCCGCTTAGTCGAACCGCAGCGCAGGTCAACAGAAACACGCCCAAAAACGCACGACCCTGGGCGCGTCGAGCGCGCCGCACGCCTGCGCGAGCCGCGATCGACCGGGGTGCAGACCTGCGGTGAACCTGTGCTGGTGTACAGGCCTCGGGTTCGCTATCGCAGTGTGTCATGCCGACCTTCGCCGCCCGCGGGGCTTACACGGCCCTCGTGACCCCCTTCCTCGCCAACGAAGAAAAGTCCATCGACTGGGCCGCCTTCGAAAAGGTCGTCGACGGACAAATCGCTGGCCGCGTGGCCGGTGTCGTTCCGTGTGGCACCACCGGCGAGAGCCCCACCCTCTCCGACGACGAGCAGGCGGAGCTCGTGAAGCGTACGGTCGCGCTCGCGGCGGGCCGCGTCGAGGTCGTGGCGGGTTGCGGAGGATCGAGCACAGCGAAGGCCGCCGCCCTCGCGAAGAAGGCGGAGGCCGCCGGCGCGGACGCCATCATGGTCGTCGTGCCGTACTACAACCGCCCCTCGCAAGAGGGCCTCGTGCAGCACTTCGTGCAGATTGCACGCAGCACGGCGCTCCCCGTCGTCGTGTACAACATCCCCGGCCGCAGCGCCGTGGACCTCGGCATCGACGCCCTCGCGCGCATCGTCGAGGCATGCCCGAACGTCGTCTCGGTCAAAGAGGCGACGGGCAACGTCCTCCGCGCTCAAGAGATCGGTCGAATCTTCGGAGACCGGCTGAAGGTGCTCTCGGGCGACGACGGCCTCACGCTCCCGATGCTCGCGGTCGGCGCGACCGGCGTCATCAGCGTGGGCTCGAACGTGCGGCCGCGCGCCGTCGCCCGCGTGATCGAACTCTGGAACGAGGGCCGCAACGGGGAGGCGCTCGCGCTGCACCGCAGGCTCTTGCCGCTCTACGAGGCGATGTTT
>CAIOHM010000418.1 GCA_903858055.1 uncultured delta proteobacterium | reverse complement strand
GAGCAAGCGAGCGAAGCGCGTCTCGCGGAGCGCCCAGGGAATGCGGCGATCGGTGGGGTGCGGCTCGTAGTCCCAGCGGTGATCGTCGAGCCACTTCGTCCAGTCGGCGACGGCGCCGTCGACGTCGCTCGCCGCTGCCGTGAGCGCGAGCACGGGGCCGCGAGCGGTGGCGTCGTGTGCAAGCCCCGAGATCGCCGCGAGCGCACGACGATCGCGGGTCGTGCTCATGGCGCGCACCAGGGCGGGCACGGCCACGCTCCCGAGCCGACGCACCGACGCCTCGCGCCCGCGGCTCGGGTTCACGACGAGGCGATCGACGGCGAGCGCGGCCTCGTGGGGTGTGAGGTCCGGCCCCTCGACCTTCTGGATTCGAAGCCAGCGCTCCGCGGCGAGCTCCTCCTCGCTCCCATCGTCGTCGCGGGCGTGAAAGCGGTCGGGCAAGGCCGCTTGGAGCAGGGCGTCGAGGGTCTTGCGATCGTCGCCCTGCGCGATCAAGAGCTGGTCGAAGAGGACCGGAGCGGCGGCGGCGCCGATGCGCGAGACTCCGGTCGTGGCGCCCGCGAGGTCGGTCTTCGCGAGGTCGAGGCACGCACGCACCCGCGCGCGGCTGTCGAGCGCCCGCGAGGCGTAGAACTTCGGCAGCAGCGTCCCGTCGCCGCCGAGGGCGCGCGGATCGAACGTGTACGGGCACGGCGGCCCGGCATCGACGCGGGCCGGGCCAAGGGCCGTGAGCACCGCGGCCGCCACGACCACGAGGAGCAGCGCCTCGACGCACCACGCCAATACACCGAGGACGAAGGCCCGCACCATGCGAGCGCCATGCGTACCACCCTTCCGTGGAGCCCGGGGCCCTCGCAGGCGTTTCCGTCCGCCCCGAGGTCAGGTACCTCAAGGGCATGACGAACGCCGCCCTCGAGACCGCCGTTGCGCAGTGGATTGACGGAGACATCGACGAAGCCGACCGCGCCGAGCTCGCGGCGCTCGTGGCCGCGAACGAGTGGGCGGCCCTCGCCGATCGCTTCGCGGGCGATCTCGCGTTCGGCACGGCCGGGCTCCGCGGTCGGATCGAGGCGGGGCCGAACCGCATGAACCGTGCGGTCGTCGTGCGCGCGACGGGCGCGGTGGCCGACTGGCTCGAGGCCGACGAGGACGGGCGCGGCGGGCTCGTCGTGCTCGGCCGTGACGGTCGCCGCAAGAGCGATGTCTTCCTGCGCGACGCCGCCGCCGTGCTCGTGGCCCGCGGCTTCTCGGTCGCGCTCCTCGATAGGCCGGTCCCCACTCCGCTCGTGGCCTTCGCCGCGCGCAAGCTCGGAGCCGTCGCGGCCATCGCCATCACCGCGAGCCACAACCCGCCCGACGACAACGGCTACAAGCTCTACGATCGCACGGGCGGTCAGATCGTCTCGCCCTCGGACGAGCGCATCGCCGCGCGCATCGCTGCGCTGGGCCCCGCGCGATCGATCCCGCGTGCGGACCTCGAAGGTTCGTCGCTCGTGCGTCACCTCGGAGCCGAGACGGACGCGGCCTTCCTCGAGGCCGTCGCGGCCGCGGCGCGCGTGGCGTCGCCGAAGGTTCCGTTCACCGTCGTCTACACGCCGATGCACGGCGTGGGCGCGCCGTTCATGGTGCCCGCGCTCCGGGCCGCGGGCTTCGAGGCCGTCCACGTGGTCCCCGAGCAAGCGGAGCCCGATGGCACGTTCCCGACCGTGAAGTTTCCAAACCCGGAAGAGAAGGGCGCGCTCGATCTCGCGTTCGCGCTCGCGCGTGCGAAGCAGGCCGACCTCGTCGTCGCGAGCGATCCCGACGCCGACCGCCTCGCCATCGCCATCCCCGATCCGACGACGCCGGGTGCTTTCGTGCAGCTTACAGGTAACGAGGTAGGTGTCCTCCTCGCGCACCACCTCTTTGGGCAAACCCCCGCCGCGGAGCGCTCCAAGAAGCTCGTGGTCCGGTCGATCGTCTCGACCCCGATGCTCGACAAGCTCGCCGCCTCGCACGGCGCCCGCGCCGACGCCACGCTCACGGGCTTCAAGTGGATCGCGCGCTCGTTCACCGCTCATCGCGCCGAGGGCCTCGAGCCGCTCTTCGGTTTCGAGGAGGCGCTCGGCTACTGCATCCGCGAGATCGTCGGCGACAAGGACGGCATCGCGGCGGCGGTCGCGTTCTGTGACCTCGCGCGCGGTCTCCACGCGCAGGGCCGCACGGTGCTCGACGCCCTCGGCGATGTCTACGCGTCGGTCGGTGCGTTCGCGAGCGCGCAGGCGACCGTGCCTCACCCCACCCCCGAGAGCCGCGCCGCTGTGTTCGCGGCCCTCGAGGGGCTCATGGCCGACCCGCCTCGCGAGGTGCGCGGCCGCAAGGTCGTCGCGGTGGGCGATTTCACGAAGGGCGTTCGGCGCACCGCCGCAGGCGTCGAGACCCGCCTCGCGCTGCCGAAGACCCTCCTCGTGGAGCTCGAGTTCGAGGGCGGGAGCCGGATCCTCGTGCGCCCGAGCGGCACGGAACCCAAGACCAAGGTCTACGCCGACGTGCTTGGCGCCCCGGAAAAAACCGCATCTCCGCTCGCGGCTCGGGAGGCCGCCCGCCTCGAAGGGCAGGCCATGGCCGATGAAATCGCCTCACGGCTCCGTGTGTCTTGACTCCATCGGCTGCCTGGTGCAGGGTGCGCGTCCCGCGTTCGCCAGGGTCAACAGCCTACACCCCAAGCCGTAGGCGTCCTCGACGAAGCGATTCAGGAGTTCCCATGCCCAAGATGAAGACCCGCAAAGCTGCTGCCAAGCGCTACAAGGTGACCGGTTCCGGTCGCGTCAAGCGCTCGAAGTGCGGTGGCCAACACGGCATGATCGACAAGTCGCGCAGCCGCCTGCGCCGTAACCGCAACAACGACATGGTCGACAGCTCCATGGAGAAGCACGTCAAGCGCCTTCTCCCCTACGGCTGATCCCAAGTTACAAGGTTCTGAAGGAGTCGATCGATGCCTCGTGCAAAGCGTGGTTTTAAGGCCCGTCGTCGTCGTAACCGCATCCTCGCGGTTGCCTCTGGTTTCCACAGCGCCCGCTCGCGCCTCTTCGCCTACGCGAAGGAATGCGTGATGAAGGCTTGGGTGTACGCGTACGCCCACCGCAAGCGCAAGAAGCGTGACTTCCGCCGCCTCTGGGTCGTCCGCATCAACGCGGCCGCTCGTCAGAACGGCACCACCTACTCGCGCCTCGTCGCGGGTCTCAAGAAGGCCAACATCGGCCTCGATCGCAAGGTCCTCGCGGACCTCGCGGCCCTCGAGCCGAACACCTTCACCGCCGTCGTGAAGGCCGCGGGCCTCACCGCCTGAGCCTTCGTGGTGGGCAGTTCGCCCACCGCATGGCGGCTGAAAACGCCGCCGAAACACCTCGAGCCGTGCCTCCGAAAGGAGCGCGGCTCGCGTGCATTTTGGAGCAATTCTCGTGCGCTCGAAGCTTTGCAGAACCTCGCTTTCGACGGTCCTCGCCCTCGCACCCTTTGCGGCCGGCTGTGGCAGCAACGACGAACCCGCCAAGCCGGAGGTGCGCCTCTTCGTCGACGCGAACCGCGACGGTGAACTGACTCCCGCGGACCGCCTCGTCGACCGCGCGGCGTGGGGTCACACGAGCGGCGCCGTGTTCCTCGCAAACATCGACGACGACAGCGCCCGCTGCCCGAAGACCGCGCCGACAGACGACGAGATCGCCGCGTGCAACGACGCGGCCGACGACGTCGTCAACGGGAGCGACGACGCGCTCGATCTCGCCCCGCTCCGCGTCGAGGGCTCGGCCCTGCCCGCGGACGCCACGGTGGAGATCGCCGCGGTCGACGCCGGCGCCGGGCGAGTGCGCCTCTTTCGCAAGCGCGAAGGCGCCTTCGAAGCGGGAACCACCGAAGCTCTCGTCGTCCCAGCGGCCGAGGTCGGCGCGGCGCTCGAGGTCGGTCTCGAGGGCCTCGACGTCGTGCGTGACGCCGACCAGTGGGACGGCTTCGTGGACCTCGTCGTGACTGCGCGGGCGGCGAACGGGGACGTGCTCGCGAGCGACCGGGTGCGCATGCGCGTCTCGCCGGTTTTCCTGAGCCACCACTTGCTCCAGGCCGAGCGCACGTTCGCGACCAAGCTGCCCACGGCGTTCGACGACGGTAGCTCGCGGGCGTTCAACACGGCGATGACCAACGCGACGCGCGAGGCGGGCGTCACGGGCGGCTTCACGCCGGTGACCGCCGACGACCAGTGGAACCAAGACTACTTCGAGACGGGCTACGCGACCATGCCCGGGCCCGGCGGCACCCAGCACGCGATGCGCGTGTACATCCGCTCCACGAACTACAACATCGGCAACAGCGGGCGCGTGAACACGAAGTACCCGCTTCGCCCGGCGGGTCGCACCGTCTTCAGCGTTTTCCGCGGCAAAGACATCGCCGGTCTTCAGCAATACGACAAGGCGCTCGGGAAGAACCTCAACAACGATTCGTACGATTCATTTGGAAATACGGAAACCATCCCTCCGTATACGTTCGCGGGGAAGAGCTACCCGCTCGGAAGGATCGTCCGCGGATCGAGCGCCACGGATTACCCCGAGCCCTCGTTCTCGAAGATGCTCGCGGATCAGGGCTACCAAGACCCGCTCGCCGTCGACACGAGCTGGCTCCTCGTCGGTCACATCGACGAGACGACGAGCTTCGTGAAGGCGGGCGGTCCGCTCGGCTGGAAGCTCCTCCTCGCGGACACGGGCCTTGGCAAGAAGCTGCTCGAAGACGCGCGCGACGCGGGCGCGGGGGCCGCGAAGATGTTCATCGGCAAGGAGTGGTTCGACTGGAACGGCAACGCGACGCCTGCCGAGACCACGATCGCCCAGGTGCTCGCGGACCAAGAGGTCATGGCCATGAGCGCCACCGCTGCGGTGCGCGAGGAGCGTCAGTTCGAGCAGATCGCTGCGGCGACGGGCATCACCGAGGCCGACGTGTTGCGCGTGCCTGCGCTCGATCAGCCCGTGGAAGGCAAGGCCCTCGCGTACGTGCCGGGCATGGTGAACGGCATCTACCTGGCGGATGGCGTCTTCGGCGCTCCCGAGCCGCACGGGCCGCTCGTTGGCGGCGTGGACCCCTTCAAGGCGACCCTCGAGGCGACGCTCGCGACGGCGAGCATCCGCGTCGTGTGGATCGAAGATTGGAACCTCTACCACGCCGAGGCGGGCGAGGTTCATTGCGGCTCGAACGTGCAGCGCGCGATTCCGGCCTTCAAGTGGTGGGAGCAAGCTCGATGAAGACGCACAGCCTGAAAGCCTCGATCGTGGTGTTCGCGCTCGCCGCTTCCCACGTCGCGCACGCGTCGCCGACGCCCCTCGCGCCGATCGCCGCGCCCGCCGCGCGAGACCTCGACGCGCTCGTGGCGAAGGCCCGCGTGGCGAACCCCGAATCCTTCCGCGCGGTCGCGAAGCTTCGCGACGAGCTCCCGACGCTCGGTCGCAAGGCGCGCAGCGGCAAGGTGAACGTGCGTGCCATGCTCGTCGCCCAGGGAAAAGCCGCGCTTCCGGCGGTCCTCGCCGAGCTCCGCGAAGGCCCCGAGGCGACCCCCGGCGGCTGGCTCGCGCCGACCATCACCTCGTGGAACGTCGGGCTCCTCGAGACCGCGGGACACTGGGGCGACCCGATCGCAGTCCCCGTGCTCGAAGCGGCGGCGCTTCACCCGAAGGCGAACCCGGAGGTCGTGGCGGCGGCGGTGCGCGGCCTGGGCATGCTGGCGACCGACGACGCGGCCAAGCGCATCGAGGGGATCTTTGACGCGCAGGCGTCGATGCGCGCACGGCTCGCGCCGGCGGTGGGGTCGTGCCGTCGCCTCGTGACCGCGCGATTCCTCGTGACGCGCTTCGACGGCGCGCGCGGCGCGGAGGCGAGCGCGCTCGCGGAAGGCCTCGGTCAAGTGGCCTCCGCGTGGGCGTGGAAGACGCCGGAGCTCGAGAAGCGCGGTGAGGGAAACGACGTGCGCCGAGCGGCCTTCGAAGCGCTCCTCGGCCGTTACGGCGCCGCGGACGCCTCGCTGCGCACGAGCATCGTCGACGCGCTCTGGCTCGTCGACCTCCCGAACGGTCCCGCCCTCGCGCGCGCAGCCTCGGCCAAGACGCCGGCCGCGGCGGCCGTCTTCGAGGACCTCGCGAAGAAGCTCGAGAAGAGCCCGCTCCGCCGCTGAGGCTCTTTTCGTGCACGGCGCTCGAGGCTCTTCCTACGCGGCGGGGCCACGAAGCGCTCACGCCTTGCCCGGCCGTCGTGCTACGCCCGTGCTCCCATGAGCGACGCGCGGCCTAGCGAGGCCCCCTCTCTCCCCGCGGCCCTCGAGGCCATTGGTGAAACCTTCCCCGCGCGGTTCCGTGCGGCATCGTCCGAGGCGCTGCTCCGCGAGGAGAAAGCCAAGCTCCTCGGCAAGAAGGGCGATCTGACGGCCGCGCTGAAGATCATGGGCTCGCTGCCGCCCGCCGATCGCAAGGCGGCCGGCGAGCTCGTCAACGGGCTCAAGGCGGCGATCGAGAAGGCCTTCGACGAGCGGCTTGGCGCAATCGAAGCCGAAGCACTCGCGAAGGAGCTCGCGGGGCCTGCCTACGATCTCACGCTGCCGTCGCGCGCGCCGGCGCCTCGTGGTCACAAGCACCCCATCGGCATCGTCCGCGACGAGATCGTCGACATCTTCCGGAGCCTCGGCTTCGCGGTGCACGACGGCCCCGAGGTCGAGCTCGAAGAGTACAACTTCACGAAGCTCGGCTTCCCGCCCGATCACCCGGCGACCGACATGCAGGACTCCTTCTGGACGACCGGAGGCCACCTGCTGCGCACGCACACGAGCAACGTGCAGATTCGCGCGATGCTCGGGAAGCAGCCGCCCTTTGCGTTCGTGGCGCCGGGCACCGTGTACCGCCGCGACGACGAAGACGCGACGCACCTGCCGCAGTTCAACCAGCTCGAAGGCTTCCTCGTCGACAAGCGCGTCTCGTTCGCGCATTTGCGCGGCGTCCTCGCCGAATTCGCCGAGCGCCTCTACGGGCCGGGCACGACGATTCGTCTGCGCCCTAGCTACTTCCCCTTCGTCGAGCCGGGGGCCGAGGTCGACGTCCGTTGTGTATTCTGCAAGGGCAAGGGCTGTCCCACCTGCAAGGGCACCGGGTTCATCGAGATCCTCGGCTGCGGCCTCATCCACCCGGTCGTCTTCGAGCACTGCGGCATCGACCCGCAGGAGTGGACGGGCTTCGCCTTCGGCATGGGCCTCGAGCGCATCGCGCTCCTCCGCTACGGGATCGAGGACATTCGCCTCCTCGTCGAGAACGACCCGCGCTTCCTCTCTCAATTTCGCTGAGGCTCGCTCCCCATGAAGGCATCCCACAAGTGGCTTCGTGAGCTCGTTCCGGCGCTGCCGAACGACCCGCAGATCATCAAGCAGACCCTCACGAACGCGGGCCTCGAGGTCGAAGGCGTGCACCGCTTCGGCGCGGCGAGCAGCTCGTGCATCGTCGTGCGCGTCGAGTCGTTCAAGCCCCACCCGAGCCGCAGCGGTCTCCGCCTCGTCACCGTCTTCGACGGGCAGGGCACGCGTGAAATCGTCTGTGGCGCACCGAACGTTCCCGAGCCCGGCGGCCTCGTCGTGCTCGCGCCCCTCGGCACCGAGCTGCCCGCCGTGAACCTCACGATCGCCCCGCGCGCGATCGGCGGCATCACGAGCGAAGGCATGCTCTGCAGCGAGCGCGAGCTTGGGCTCTCGGAAGAAGGCGAGGGGATCCTCGTGTTCGAACCGGGTTTCGCCGCGCCGGGAACGAAGCTCTCCGAGGCGGGCAGCGCCTTCGACGATTGGGTCTACGAGCTTTCGGTCACGCCGAACCGCCCCGACGCGCTCGGTCACGTGGGCCTCGCGCGCGAGCTCTGCGCGTTGCTCGCGATCCCCTTCGACCTCGCGATCCGGAACGCCGGCGCGCCGTCGGCGGGCGGCACCGAGGCGGTCTCCGTGCGCCTCACCGCAGCCGATCGCTGCGACCACTACGCCTATGCGCTGCTCTCGGGCGCCCATAACGGCCCCTCGCCGCTCGAGCTGCGCCTCCGCCTCCAAGCGCTCGGCTCGCGCTCGATCTCGAAGCTCGTGGACATCACGAACGAAGCGCTCTTGCTCTTCGGTCACCCGGTCCACGCCTTCGATCGCCGCAAGATCGCGGGCGACGGCATCGAGGTGCGCCGCGCGCGCGCCGGTGAGGTGCTCGTGGGCCTCGACGCGATCGAACGCACGCTCGTCGAGGACGATCTCGTCATCGCAGACGCCGCGTCGGCCGTGGCGATCGCCGGCGTGATGGGCGGGCTCGGCTCCTCGGTCGAGGGCGCCACCACCGAGGTGATCCTCGAGGTCGCGGTCTTCGATCCACGCTCGGTGCGCCGCACCGGGCGCCGTCACGCCATGCACACGGACGCCTCGCATCGCTTCGAGCGCGGCATCGACGCCTCCGACACGGACGCGGTCCGTGCATGGTGCATCGATCGCATGGTGAGCCTCACGGGCGCCAAGCTCGTGGGCCACGGGCGCGAGGGCCGCGCGGAGGTGCAGCCGAACCAAGTCACGCTGCGCCACGAGCGCCTCGAGCTCCTCACGGGCGCGCCGGTGCCGTGGAAGGAAGCGCAGGAAATCCTCGCGCGGTTGGGCTTTGCCCGCCTCTCGGGCGACTCCGCGTTCGCGCTCTTCATGATCCCGCCGCACCGCCCCGATTGCAGCCGCGAGGAAGACCTCATCGAGGAGGTCATCCGCGTGCGCGGCTTCGACGCCATCCCCGCCGAGCTCCCCGCGATTCGTCCTGCGCGCGAGGTCGACGGTCGCGAGCGCTTCTTCCGCCAGCTACGCGAAGCGGCCGTGGGCGCCACGCTCCACGAGGCGTGCTGCTACGCGCTCCTCTCGCCCGAGAAGCTCGCGGCCGCGAAGGCCCCCGCGGCGACGGTCGTGCTCCAAAACCCGCTCCACTCGGAGCGCAGCGTGCTCCGCACGAGCCTCTTGCCGGGGCTCCTCGACAACGTCGCGCTGGCGCGCCGCAAGGGTGAGCGCGACGCGCGCATCTTCACCGTGGGGCGCGTGTTCCTCGCGGGCGA
This sequence comes from uncultured delta proteobacterium, assembly GCA_903858055.1. Lineage (GTDB taxonomy): Bacteria > Myxococcota_A > Polyangia > Polyangiales > Polyangiaceae > CAIQDA01. Next base: position 3,732 of record CAIOHM010000418.1, on the reverse strand, counting down.
GGGGGCGCTGCCTGCCGAGCCCATGCGCTTCTGCGCCGTGCTCGCGGGCGAGCGCAGCGCGTGGCTCACCAAGAGCGAGCCGCTCACCGTTTGGGACGCGCTCGGCCTCGCGGAGGGTATCGTGGACCGTGCGCTCGGGCTGCGCGTGACCGCGAAGCCTGCGAACCACGAAGCGTTTCACCCGCGCGCATGCGGCGATCTCGTGGTGGGCGACGTGCGCGTGGGCAGCTTCGGTCAGCTCCACCCGCATGTGGCCGACGCCTTCGAAGTGGGCCGCGAAACCCTCGTCGTCGAGCTCGACGTGGAGGCGCTCTACGCGCTCCCGGCGCGCAACGAAGCCATCGTGTCGCTGCCGCGTTTCCCTGCGAATTACCGCGACGTGGCCCTCGTGGTCCCCGAGACCGTCGCGGCAGGGACGCTGGCCGCGGCGATTCGGGAGGCCGCCGGTTCGCTCGCGAAAGACGTCGTGCTCTTCGATCGCTACTTGGGCGCGTCGATCCCCGAGGGCCACGCGTCGCTCGCGTTCCGCGTCCTCTACCGCGCCGACGAGCGCAGCCTCACGGACGCCGAGGTCGACGAGCGTCACGGCGCCGTCTTGAAGACCGTGCACGAGCGCTTCGGCGTCGCGCAGCGCGCCTGAGGAGCACGAGATGGCGGGGGCGCGCGTTCAGCGAGGAGAGGCGCTCGAGGCCTGGGGCACCGTCGGGGAGCTCCTCGCCACGGGGCACTTCGCCGCGTTCTACCGGGTCGACGACGCGACGCGGCCGCTCGTTGCCGAAATCCTCGTCGACGATTTCGCCCGCACGCCGGCCGTGGCCGACGCCTTCCTCGCCGAGGCGCGCCGCTGGAGCGCGGTGAACCATGCGGCCCTCGCCACACCCATCGGACTCGGACGCTCGGCGAGCGGGCAGCCTTTCGCGGTGGGCGAGGCGATCGACGGCATCCCGCTTGCGGCGTACATCGCGCAAGGTCAGCGTTTTCCTACGGATCTCGTCGGCGCGCTCTTGCATCAGCTCCTCGACGCGCTCGCGCCGCTGCACCGCTTGGGCATGGCGCACGGGGCCATCGCGACAACGCGGCTCACGCTCGTGCGGCGCGCCTCCGGGAGCTTCTCGGCGCGTCTGCGCGGGTTCGGTCGCCGCGCGATCGCGTCGGTCGTGAGCCGTGACGCCTTCGACGGTCTCACCCGTCTCGACGCGATCTCCTTCGCGAGCCCGGACGTCGCGCGTGGCGCTCCTGCCGACGACGACGCGGATCGCTGGGCTCTCGCGGTGCTCGCCCATGAGCTGCTCACCGGGCGCGCGCCGCTCGGTGGCCCTACGCCCTTCGCGCGCTACCAGGCGCTCGTGCGTCAAACGAGCGCGCCCACGCTCACGCTCCCGCCTGACGCCGCCTCGCTCCACGAGTTCTTCGCCGTCGCGTTCGCACCGCAGCGTGGACAGCGCTTCGCGACGACCGACGCGATGATCGAAGCGCTGCTGCGTGCGGTGACCCCGCGCTCCGCTGCCCCCGTGGGCGAGCAGGTGCCCTCCGTCGAAGCGCCCGTGGTGACCGTGCCCTCGGCGCCGCTGCTCGAGGCCGCGATTGTCTCGTCGGCTCGCCCCGTCTCCGTGGAGGCTCCTGCGCACTGGGCTCGTGAGTCCGCTCCGAAGGAGGTCCCGCGCGATCGACCCTCGAACCGGCGCACGAACCTCGAGAGCACGCTCTCGAGCGAGGCCCCCAAAGAGATCCTCGACGCCCTGCGCGCCCCGCCCCCGGCCGCGCCCGTGCTCAAGCTCGGCGGTACCATGCGCTCGGCGATCGACCCCGCGGAGCTCGACGCCGAGGTCTCGCGTCGTCTCGCGCAGTCGGCGGTCTGGCGCGAGCCGCGCATCGTGGCGGCGTTTGCGCTCGGGGTCATCTGCGGGTTGGTCCTCGGCGTGCTCCTGCTGCGCCACGGGAGCGGGTGAGCCCCATGGCCTCGGCGGGCCAAAGGTTGCCGAGCGTCGCCCCGCGCGACGTGCGCGTCGTCGTGGCCTCGCTCCTCGTGGCCGCGCACCTCGGTGAGGGCCTCGAGCCGGCGCTCAAGGGCTTCGCGCCCGATCGCATCGTGCGGGTCGTCGGAGCCGCGGCCGGCTGGAGCGCGGCCTTCGCGGCGGTGCTCACGTTCCTCGTGCTCGGGTTCTTGGTCGTGCGGAGCGCGCTCGGCGAACGGGCTTCGTGGGCGCGCTCGGTGCTCACGGGGTCGACCGCGGCGGGGGCGGCCTTCGCGCTGACGGCGGTGGTTTCGGGTCACATGGGGCACGGCGCTCGGGCGCTCCTCGCCGCGCTCGCGTTGGCGCTGCTCGCGGTCCGCTCGCTCACGGCGGCGTCGCCCCTCCGGGTCGTTCCCGTCGTGGCGGTCGTCGCGGGTGCGGTCGCCCACGACCTCGCGCAGCGCGCCTTTGAGCAGGGCGGCGTTGCGTTCTGGATCGCCGCGCGCGGCTTCGCGACCGTCTCGTCGATCGCCTCGCTCGCGCTCGTGGTCGCGACAGGTCAGCGTGTGGCGCGTGCGCGCAAAGACGTCGCCCTCGGCGTCTTCGTGATGACCGCCGTGCTCACGTGGCTCGTGGCGCGCGGCGGGGGCACCTTCGACACATCGCTCCCCGCGCTCGTCCACCGTGCCGTCGTCCGCGGCAGCGGATCGGTGCCACCCTTCGCCCTCGGGGCCTTGCCTGTCCTTGGGCCCTCCGTTGCGCGCCTCTGCGCGTGGGCGGCGCTCGCCGTGCTGCCCGCTTCGGGCCTCGGTCTCGCGCTGCTGTGCGCGTTCAGTTGGTCGCTCCCAGCGCCCCTCGCCGCGCTCGCCGTGCTCCTGGCGTGCCACCTCGACGCGGCCGGTGTGGACGAAGGTGAAGACGACGCGCGAGCCCCGTGATTTCAACACGATCGGAAGGCTCCTGCCGCAAGCGGTTCGCTTGCCAAATGTTCATTCGTCTCCTAACGCACCGCATGCCGTGACGATTCCCGCCAACGAAGCCCCGCTGCCTGCTTCCGGTGCCGCGCACCAGGAGTCGGGTCGCCTCGGGGCCTTCGTGGAGCTCACGAAGCCGCGCATCACGCGCGCGGTGCTCACCACGAGCGCCATCGGCATGGCCCTCGCGCCTGGGCAGCTTCGGCTCTCGGCGGCGCTCCTCTCGCTCGTGGGCACGGTGCTCGTCGTGAGCTCGGCGAACGCGCTGAACATGTGGTGGGAGCGCGACATCGACGGACGCATGCAGCGCACGGCCGAGCGCCCGTTGCCCTCGGGTCGCCTCGCCGCGCGAGAGGCCCTCGTGTTCGGCGTCGTCCTCGGCCTCGTGGCGATCCCCGTGCTCCTCCTCGTCAACAAGCTCACGGCGGCGCTCGGGCTCCTGGCGCTCGTGAGCTACGTGCTCGTGTACACGCCCATGAAGGCGGTCTCGCCCTATGCGCTTCACGTGGGCGCGGTGCCTGGGGCCATCCCACCGCTCATGGGCTACGCGACGGTGGCGGGCCGCGTCGACGGCGTCGCGCTCGCGATCTTTGCGGTGCTCTTCCTCTGGCAAATTCCTCACTTCGTGGCGATTAGCCTCGTGCGCGGCGAAGAGTACGCGGCGGCGTCGTTGCCGGTTTACGGCATCGCGAAGCCGGCGAACGTCGTCCAGCGGACCGTTGCGCTCTACACCTATGCCACCGTCGCCGCGTCGCTCGTTCCCTACTTCCTCGGCGCGTTCTCGGCGGCCTACCTCGTGGTCG
>CAIOHM010000417.1 GCA_903858055.1 uncultured delta proteobacterium | reverse complement strand
GGTCTCCGGCGGCGCGATCCTCACCGGTGAGCTCGAGCTCCTTCACGGGGGGTTCGCCGACGACACGATCGCGCGCCTCGGCGCTCGCGGTATCGTCGACACCCGCGGCGACGAGATCGAGTTCCGACACCCGCTCCTCCGCGACGTTGCGAACGCCACGATGCCCGCCCGCGAGCGTGTCGATCGCAACCTCGCGATCGCCCAGTACCGCTCACTGCTCTCGAACTACCGGGGACTCCAGGCCGTAACCGTCGCGCGGCATTACGAGGCCGCAGACGCGCTGGACCGCGCGGTCGACGCGTACCTCGAAGCCCTCGCGGCGGCGCGCGCGGTCGACGACGGACTCTCCGCGTCCGAGATCGCCTACAGCGTGCTTCGCCTGACCCGCTCGCAGGACGACCGGAGACTCTTCGCGCACGAGGCCCTCGAGACGCAAGCACGCGTGCGCGGGCGCACCGTCGAGCGTGAGCGCCACTTGACCACGGTGCGGTCCATCGCGGCACGCACCGGGAAGGCTTCGCTCGCGGTCGTCGCGCTCTTGCGCATGGGCCGCTTCGAGCAAGATCAGGGCAACCTCGCCGACGCGCTCCAGCTCGCCGAGCGCGCCGTGGACCTCGCGCGCCGCATCAAGCTCGAAGACCGGTTGGTCGAAGCGCTGGCGCTGCTCATCGAGTGCCGGCGCGAGGCAGGCGAAGCGCACCGCGCGCTCCAAGATTGCGACGAGGCCCTCGCCGTGTGCGACGTGCTCGACCGAAAGGGGCGACCGCCGATCCGTCTGCGCGCGGCCATCAGCCGCCTTCAAGGTGTACTCCTCCGCCGCGTCGGACGCGTCGAAGATGCGCAGCGCACCTACGCGGAGGCCATCGCGGTCTTCCGCCGCGTCGGCGCGGTGCGCCTCGAGTGCCGCTCGCTCATGAGCCTCGGCTACGCCCTCTACGTGCAAGGCCGCTACGAAGACGCGATCGCCCTCACGATCGAAGCCCTGCAGAAGCTTCAGCGCATCGACAGCAAGATCCACGTCGCCGTCGGGCTCAGCACCATCGGCGCGTGCTACGCGGGCCTCGGCGACACCGACCGCGCGCTCGCGTACCTGCGCCGCGCCGAGCGGCACCACGAGCGCTACCTCGACTACGACTCCTACGGCGAGACGCGCATCGTCACGGCGCTCGTCCACGTCGAAAAGGGCGACTTGATGGAGGGCGAGGCGCACCTCGCGGGCACCGAGGCGTTCATCGCCGCGAAACCGAACGCGTACGACCTCGTCCATGCGCTCCTCGCACGCGCGTACGTGTGCCTGCAGAGCGGCGAATACGTGCGCGCGCAACGCACGGCGATCGAGGCGAGCCGCTTCGCCCAAGCGCAGTCGTTGCTTTCGTTTCAGCTCTTCTCGCTCGCGCTGCAAGCCGAGGCCGCCTTTCGCCTCGGGAGCCCCCACGAGGCGTACCACCTGGTCACCATGGCGCTCGGACCGGTCGAGGCCGTGCAGGGCTGCGAGTACGGGCTCGCCATCCGCGCGATTTGCACTCGAATCCTCGCGGAGCTGCGGTCTCCGCAGGCGGACGCGACGCTCCGCCGAAGCCTGCAGTTTACACAGAGCATCGCGCGCAGAATCCGCTCACCGCGTCTCCGCGCACGCTTTCTGCAGCGCGAGGTCGTGCAGAGCTTGCTCGCGAGCGCGGATCTGATCATGCGTCGCGAGCCAGGCCGCTCGACGATCGGGTCCCACGCCTGAGCGTTCGCGGGAGCTGACCCGGCGCCCCTCACTTCTTTTTTTGCGTGCTGCGGCGCCCGGCTGTCGTGGGCGATCGCGATCCTTTTCGCACCCTGCTAGGGCTCGCTGCATGGCGAGTCGCACCGATCTCCCCCCGCCGCTTCGTCGCCGTGTGGCCGTCGTGCTCTCGGGCGGCGGCGCGCGCGGTGCCTACGAAGTCGGCGTCCTCTCGTGGATCTTCGAGGAGATCACGCGCCTCAAGGGCCGCCCGCCGAAGGTGCACATCCTCGCAGGCACGAGCGTGGGCGCGATCAACGCGTGCTTCCTCGCGGCGCACATGGGCGACCCGGTGCTCGGCATGCGGCGCCTCGTCGAACTCTGGCTCGACCTGCACACGACGCAGGTGCTCGGCTTCGGCCCGAGCCACATCGCACAGCTCCCGAAGCTCCTCTTCGGCGGCGGGTCGAGCGGCATCGGCCTCTTCGACGCGCGCCCCATGCAGCACATCGTCGAGACCGAGATCACCTGGCGCGCCATCACACGCTGCCTCGAGCGTCATGAGCTCCGAGCCCTCTCGATCAGCACCAACGAGGTGCAGACCGGCCGCACGCACGTCTTCATGCAGACGAGCCCCGACTGGGAGCTACCGCGCATGGCCCCGCCGCGCACGCTCTTCCGGGCCGCGACGATCACCGCCGACCACGCGCTTGCGAGCGCCGCGATCCCCCTGATCTTCCCGCCGGTTCGCATCGCGGGCGAGCTCTTCATCGACGGCGGCCTCCGCCAGAACACGCCCATCGCCCCCGCGCTCCGCCTCGGCGCGACCCACGTGCTGGCCATCGGAAGCTCGCGCGAGGTGCGCGGCACGACGAAGAGCGAGAGCGCGGGCCCGTCACGCTCCGCACCGAGCGCGCCCTTCCTCCTCGGCAAGGTCCTCAACGCATTTCTCCTCGACCACTTCGACGCCGACATCGAGCTCCTCGAGCGCTTGAACCACGTGATCGAAGACGGCGAGCAGGCGTTCGGTTCGAGCTTCTCGAGCGTCATGAACGCCTCGGCCCGCGCGCGCGGTGGCCCCGCCTACCGCGCCGTGAAAGCCCTGGCGATCCGCCCCTCGGAGGACATCGGTCGCCTCGCCGCCGATCACATTCGACGCGGCCAATACCGCGCCGATCAGCTCCTCTCGAAGAGCATGTACTCGTTCTTCGACCTTGGCTTCTCCGACGAAGCCGACCTTGCATCCTACATCTTGTTCGACGGCGTGTTCGCACGCAGGCTCATCGAAATGGGTCGTGCCGACGCGCGCGCGCGCCGCGAAGAGCTCGTCGCGTTCTTCGACGAAGAGTTCGACGTCGACATCGTTCCGCCCTCCTCCCCCCTCGGTTTCACATGAGCGAACCCCGCTACCCCTACGTGCACGTCGACGTCCCCTCCGAGCTCGCCGAGGAGGTAGGCGCTCTGCTCTGGGATCTCGGCGCGCAAGGCCTCGAAGAGCGCGACGCGACCACGCTCGCGAAAGGCGAGGAAGGCAAGACCACGCTGGTCGCTTCGTTCGCCGACGAGACCCTCGCGGGCGAGGCGCTCTGCGAGCTCGAAGACGACTGGAACCCGCGCATCGAGTACGTGATCGGCGACGCCTGGCGCGACGAGTGGAAGAAGCACTACAAGCCCTTCCTCATCTGCGAGGGCGTCGGGGTGCGCCCGCCCTGGGAGGCGTGGGGCGACCTGCCGGCAGCCCACGTGCTCGAGCTCGAACCGGGGCGCGCGTTCGGCACCGGGCTCCACGAGTCCACGGGCATGGTCTCGGAGCTCATCGCGGCCCATCGAGCTGAAATCGCAGGGAAAGCCGTACTCGACCTCGGCTGCGGCAGCGGCATCCTTTCGTTCGTGGCGCTCGTGCTCGGGGCCACCGCGGCCGTGTGCGAAGACCTCGACGCCGACGTGCTCCCGGTCGTCGCCGAGAATGCGGAGCGCAACCAACTCAGCGCCCGTGTGGCCACGCGCCCCGCCGGTGTGGGCGACGGTGGCGAGATGGCGCCCATCGTCTTCGCGAACATCGAGGCCTCGGTGCTCGTGCCCTTCGCGCCCCAGGTCGCAGCACGTGTCGCCCCGGGCGGCCTCGTGTTCCTCTCGGGGCTCCTCGCCTTCCAACGCGAACAGGTGCTCGAGGCGTACGCGGGCCTGACGCTCGTGGACGAGCGCGCGCGCGGCGAGTGGATCGCTCTCGCGTTCCGCAAGCCCTCCTGAGGAGTCATGGCGCGACGTCTCCGCCTGCACCACGCGCCGCTCGTCGAGGGCGAGCTCGTGTTGCGCGGTGAGGCTTTCGCCTACGCGGCGGTCGTGCATCGTGCACGCGTCGGCCACGAGATCGAGCTTTTCGACGGCGAAGGCACCACGGCCCTCGGGACGTTCATGGCCTTCGAAGCGGACGCGGCGCACGTGCGCGTCGCGCGCCTCGACCAGACGCTCACGTCGCTGCGCCCGGTGGAGCTCGTGCAGGCCCTCGGCAAGGGCGACAAAATCGACGAGAGCCTCCGCGACGCGTGCGAGCTGGGGCTCACGCACGCGACCGTCGTCGAGGCCGCGCGCTCGGTGCGCAAACTCGAAGAAGCAGGTCGTGCGAAGCTCCGCGGCCGCCTCGAGCGCATCGCCGCGGAGGCGGCCCGCCAAGCCCGCACGCCGCGCGTGGCCACGATCGACGGACCGCTCAGCCTCGACGAGGGGCTCCTGCGTGCGCGCCCCCCCGAGACCCTCCGCGTCTTCTTCGACCCCACGGGCGCGGCTCCCTTGTTCGAGCTGCTCCGCGGAGCACCGACGGGCACGCCCCTCGCGTTTGCCGTGGGCCCCGAAGGCGGGTTCACCGGCGAGGAGCGGGCGCGCGCCGTAGCCCTCGGGTGGCTCCCGGCCCGCTTCGGGACGACCGTCCTGCGCACGGAAACCATGGCGGCGGCCGTGCTCGGCGCCGTGCGCGCCTTCGACGACGCCGACGAGCGCGCGCCCTGAGCGGCAGCGGAGAGGCGCTCCGCACGTGCCGATCCCCTTGCCGGCGCGGAAGAACCTCGGTCTCCTAGCGGTATGTCCTCGATCCCGGTGCGTCCCCTCGCGCTCCTCGGCACCCCGTCCCCCGCCCTCGTCGAGGCGCTGCGCAACGTGGCCCGCGAAGCGCTCCCGGGCTGCGCGCGACCGCTCCTCGTGGGCGCCGAAGCGCGCGAGAGCCTCGAGAGCGGTCTGCCGTGCGTGGCGTTGGTGAACGGCGAGGACGAGTCCGCGGAGGAGATGGCGATTCAGCTCCGGCGCAACCCCGCGCACGCCGCCACGCCGCTCATCAGCTTGCACGCGAACGCCGACGAGTTCGCGTTCTCTTCGAGCTACGGCTTCGGTGGCGACGACGTCGTGCCGCTCGACGAGCTCGCGCGCCTCGTCCCGCGGGTGCGTTCCGTGCAGAGCACATCGACCTCGCAAGCGGCCGCCCAGCAGCGGGGCATCGCCGTCGTCGCGAGCGAGGAGCGCAACCGGCGCATCGTGCTCGGGCGCCTCCTCCACGCAGCGGGCTACGCGATCGAGTTCGC
>CAIOHM010000416.1 GCA_903858055.1 uncultured delta proteobacterium | reverse complement strand
CGGCGGCGGCGGTGGCGGCGCGACGACGGGCTTCGCGCGGTTCGCGATCCGCTTGCGGATCCACAGCAAGATCGGCGCGAGGAGGAGCGCTGCGCCGAGCGTCGCGAGCGCCCAGCGAAGCGCGGTGAACGGCTCACGCTGTGGGAGCGGCGCAGCGTTCGTGCGCGCCTCGGCGTTCGGCGCCGAAGCGGTGGGTGATTCCGCCGTGAACGAGACGGGGGCCGTGCAGAGCGTCGCCGTGCGGCCGCTCGGACGCGCCAACGTGATCGGGAGCGCAGGCACCTCGAAGGGCTGAGGACCTGGTTTTTCCGGCAGTGGAACGAGATGAAAGCGCAGCTCGGTCTCGCGCGCGCCGCCATCGACCTCGCGCACCGAAGCCGTCGCAATGCGCCCCTCCGCCTCCACGAGTCCGAGTCCCCCCGCGCGCAGGAGCCGCACCGCTTCGCCGGCTTCGCTCGCCGACGCTTCGCGCGCGAGGACGGTCTCGCCAGCGCCGTGGGTGACCTTGACGACGAGATCCACGCGGTGCCCCGCCACCGGCTTCGGCGGATCGATCGTGGCCGCGAGCGACGGCCGCGCTTCCCCTTCCGCGAGGCGCTCTTCGCAAGCGGCCGCGAGCGCCACACGCGCCCCCAAGAGCGCGAGCAGCGTCACGCTCGCCCGGACTTTTCCAATCATCGACGCCTCCGCGTGCGCATGCGGAAGAGTTCGCGAAAGGGCGCCACGACCGGCGTGCCCGTCTCGAGCGTGACCGCGTCGAGGCGGAGCTTCGCGAAGAGCTTCTTGCGCTTCTCGGCGAGGTGCTTGTGGGCGTTCGCGTACGCCGCGCGGACGGCGACGTCACCCGTGTCGACCACCACGTGCGCGCCGGACTCGAGGTCCTCGAAGGTCGCGAGGCCGATGTCGGGGAGCTCGCCGTCGCGGCGATCGGTCAGCACCACGGGAACGAGGTCGTGCTTCGCCGCGACGAGCTGAAACGTGTTCTCCCAGCCCTCGGCCAGGAAGTCCGAGAGCAGGAAAAAGAGGCTCCGGCGTCGCGCCACGCGGATCGAGGTCTCGAGGATGCCGCGCAGATCGGTGGCCGCGGCGAGCGCGTCGCGCGGCGTGGGGGTGGGTCTCTGCGCGTCGCCCGCGACGATGTCCGTGATGACGCGCAGCGCGTGCTTCTGACCGCGGCGCGGACGCACGATGGTCTCCACGCGCTCACGCCCGAGCACGAGCCCGACGCGATCACCGCCGCGCACGGAGCTCACGGCGAGCAGCGCCGCGGCCTCGAGCTGCAGATCACTCTTGAGGTTGCCGCGCGTGCCAAAGACGAGCGATCGCGAGCGGTCGAGGCCGAGGAGCACGGTCATCTCGCGCTCTTCGTCGAAGACCTTCACGAAGGGCTCGTTCATGCGCGCGGAGACGTTCCAATCGATCGCGCGGACGTCGTCGCCCTGGGCGTAAGGACGCACCTCGCGGAACGCGAGGCCCTGACCGCGAAAGCCGCTCGCGTACTGCCCCACGAGCACCTCGTTCGCGAGGCGCAGCGTGCGCAGCTCCAGGGCGCGGAGCGCGTGGAAGAGCTCGGAGGGGACGACGCTCAAGGGAAATGCCGCTCGCTGGGAGGCCGCGCCTCAGGGGACCTCGATGACCTCGAAGACGCGCTTGACGATTTGATCCGGTCCGACGCCGGCGGCCTCCGCCTCGTAGGTCGGGACCACGCGGTGACGCAGGACATCGGGACCGACGGCCTTGACGTCTTCGGGCGTGACGTAGCCGCGGTGCCGGAGGAACGCATGGGCGCGCGCGGCCATGTTGAGCGCGATCGAGGCGCGCGGCGAGGCGCCCCATTCGATGAGCGGCGCGAGGTCGCTGAGGCCGGAGGACTTCGGGTTGCGCGTCGCGTGGACCACGTTGACGATGTAGTCCTTGACCTTGTCGTCCACGTAAAGCTGCGTGATGACGTTGCGCGCGGCGATGAGCTCTTCTTTCGTCACGACGGGCGACGCCACCGGGCGCACGCCCGAGGTGGCGAGATCCATGATGCGGCGCTCTTCTTCGCGCGTGGGGTACGTCACGCGCACCATGAGCATGAAGCGATCGACCTGCGCCTCCGGGAGCGCGTAGGTGCCTTCCTGCTCGATCGGGTTCTGCGTCGCCATGACGATGAACGGGTCGGGCAACGGGTAGGTGCGGTCGCCGATGGTGACCTGGCGCTCCTGCATCGCCTCGAGGAGGGCGCTCTGCACCTTGGCGGGCGCGCGGTTGATCTCGTCCGCGAGCACGAGGTTGGCGAAGACCGGCCCGAGCTTCGAGGCAAACTCACCTTTCTGTGCATTGTACACGACGGTGCCGACCACGTCCGCGGGCAGCAAATCCGGCGTGAACTGAATGCGTGCGAACTGCGCGCTAATGGCGTCGCAGAGCGCCCGTACGGTGGTCGTCTTCGCGAGCCCCGGCACGCCCTCGAGGAGCACGTGCCCGCCCGTGAGGAGGCCAATGAGGATGCGCTCGATCATGGTCTGCTGACCCACGACCACGCGGCCGACCTCGGCCATGACGCGCTCCACGAAAGCGCTCTCCTTCGAAACCCAGTCATTCAGTGCACGAACGTCGTTCATCGCGTCCTCGCCGATAGCACGGCACGGCGGTCGAACGCGCGCGTCGCACGCTTTATTCCCACGCCGCGCGCGGTCGCTACGCCAACGCTTCGTTCGAGGAGCCGGGCACGTAGCTCGCCGGGGCCATGACCGCGTGCGAGAGCGTGAGGACCGTGATCATCACGTGGCGGTAGACCCGCTGCAGCTCTTCCACGTCCACCGCGGCCCCCGCCACGTCTTGCGCGTCGCCGTCGTCGTCGGTCTCGAGCACGGCGGCCATGTGCTCCTCGATGAACGTCACGATCGCAGGCTGCTCCGCGCGGAGCACGTCGTCGACCTCGAGGGGCTCTTCCGGGTGGTCGGCGCGCAGCTCTTCCTCGACGCGGACGGACTCTTCCGTACCGCGCAGGAGGTCGAGCGAGACCGGCCGCAGGCGCGCCGCAAAGGCGCGAACGAAGGTCGCGTAGATGACAATCTCGAGGAAAAAGCCGACCGCAACGGCGGTCTCGTCGTCCACGTCGTCGAGGAGCGCCGAGAGGCGCGACGCCATCGTGGGCTGCTCGGCCTCGTAGCGCGCCTGCCACCGGGTGAGCGCCTCGTGCGACTCACCCTCGCCTACCTCGGCCTCGACCTCGGCCATGAGCCGCGGCTCGATGAGCGCGTGCGGGGGAACGGGTCGGATGGCGGCGCCACGGATCCACATGAAGGTCCCTGGAGTCTAATCCAAGGAGCGCGTGGAGGCGCGTTCTTGAGGCGGATTTCGGCCACCGACGCCCGCACGCGCCGGCGAGATCCCCTCTCCGTGTCAGCGACGCTGCTTCTTGCGCGCTTGCTTCGCAGCCTTGTTCTTCGCCTTCTTCTGCGCCGTGCGCTTCACCTTCACGGCCTTTTGCGCGGCGCGCGCCATGGCATCGCGCTCGAGCTCCTCGCTCACGAGCTCGCGCTTCTCATCGTCGTACAGGTCGAAGTTTCCGAGCGCCTCGTTCATGCGCGGCACGAGGGTCTCGTCCGCCAGGTATCCACGCACGGCCTCTTCCGCACCGGCGGCGAGGAGCTCTTCCTCGAGCAGGAACGGCAACGCCTCGCGGAGGTGAGCGACGATCGCCTCACCCTCTTGCGGAGCGACGATCGCGTGGCGCGGGAGGACGCCGAGCAGGACCGCTTCGAGGTTTTCCGCGGTCACGAGCCCCGGGCCGAGCTCCCCGATTGCGTAGAGGCCGGAGACCACTTGAATCGCCAGGCTCTCCTTCTCCGACTCGAAGGGGCGGTTCACCGCCTTGGAGAGCCGCTCGCAGAGCTCGAAGACGTCGTCGTCGTCGAGCGACGACAGCCAGCGCTCCTCGACTTCGGCCAGCGGGCGCGAGAAAGAGGGCTCGTTCGATTCGGTGGCCACGGGCGTGTCGCTCATGGCCGCGCTCCTTTGCCGGGTCGCGCGCGTTTGTAAAGAAGTGTCGGCAAGGACACGCGCACGTTTCTGCTGGGAAGTCAGCCCGATTGCGCCGAAACTCAAGGTGCGGCGGCACCTGCCGTTCTTCGATCGCCGCTCTCCCTTTCACCGCGTCGGGCGATCTCGTCATCCCCCCCGCACCTCACTCCCCGCAACGAGCTACCTCCTCGTGACGCTGCGCATCTTCTCGGTCTCCGTCGCCCTGCTTTTTGCGGGGTGTTCGAGTGCGCACGTCGATGCAACGGCAGACGGTCTCGGAGCTGCGCGGGCGGCGGTCGCGACCGAAGTGCCGGACTGCAGCGTGGCGTCGGCGAGCGGTTACGTGGCCGCGACCGGCGTGTTGACCGTCACCGTGCCCGCCGCGGACACGCTGGAGGTTGCGCCCGCCGCGACCGAGATCCGCGTGAACGGCCGCGCATGCGTCGACAACCTCGGCCGGGTCCTCGCACCGACCGCGCTCACGGCGATCGTCATCAACGGCACCGCGGGCGACGACACGGTCATCGTCGACGTCTCGCGCGCGCCGCTCCCCGCGAACGTCGCCGGCGTGCGCGGCGGCGGAGTTCGCATCGACCTCGGCACGGGGACGCTCGACACGCTTCGAGTCATCGGCACCTCGAGCGCCGACACGATCACGGCCGGAGCTCAGGGCACGCGCGCCTTCGTCGACATCGACGGGGACGGCTACGCGGACGTCCGCTGGACGTCGACGGCACAAGCCCGCGAGCTCACGATGCTCCTCGGCGCGGGAGACGACCGCGCCAGCGCCACGGGCGCGAGCCTCACGACGCCGGCGCTCCCGCTCCAGGCGACGGCGAAGGTCGGGGGCACCCCGGTTGCGCTTGGAACGATGCAGCCGCTCGGGTTTTCTGCGCGCGTATTCGGCATGGACGGCGCCGATCGCCTCGCGGGCGGCAACGGCGACGACACGCTCGACGGCGGCGCAGGCGACGACACGTTCGTCGTGGCGGCAACGGTCGACGGTGCCGACCGCTTCGTTGGCGACGTCGGCGTCGACGTCGTGGACTACGGCGCGCGCACGGCGCCCCTCACGGTCAGCATCGCGCCCACGAGCGCAGCGGACGCGAACGACGGCCTCGCCGGCGAGAACGACGACGTCACCGAGTCGGTCGAGGAAGTTCGCGGCGGGAGCGGCAACGACGATCTGCGAGGAAATGAACGAAGCAACGTGCTTCGTGGTGGCCCGGGCGCCGACACCCTCTGGAGCGGGCCCGCGGGCGTGTGCGCGAGCGACAGCGATCAGCTCTTTGGCGACGACGGGAACGACGTCTTCGAGATGGGCGACGCGACCGACTGCGCCGACCGTGTGAGCGGCGGCGCGGGCTACGACGTGGTGACCTACCATGACCGGCTCGCGGGCATCGCCGTACGCCTCGACGACGCGGCGAACGATGGTGCCGCGGGCGAAGGTGACGACATTCGCGGCGACGTCGAAGAGCTCGTCGGGGGCGAAGGCAACGACGTCCTCGAGGCGGGAACGAGCGCGCTCCGCGTGAGCGGCTGCGGCGGCGATGACACGATCCGGGGCTCCTCACAGAACGATGAGCTCTCGGGCGGCCCGGGCGACGACGTCGTTTCGGGTCTCGCCGGCGACGATCGGCTGCTCGAGTGGGGCGAGGAGCCGCGCTGCCTTTCGGCGGTGCGGACGGTCTCGTCGTCACCGCGCGGCCTTGGGCACGACGTCTTGAACGGCGGCGCCGGTGCGCTCGATGTCGTCGATTACCAGGGTCGCACGGCCGACCTGACGCTGACGTTGTGCAGCGACGCGTCGACCGCGAGCGGCCTCGGCACCGTGTGCGCCGCCTCACGCGACGACGGCGAAGCGAGCGAGGGTGACGCGCTCGTCAACGTCGAGGTCGTCGAAGGCGGCGCGGGAAACGACACGATTCGCGGCACGAGCGTGAGCGAGTGGCTCTCGGGCAACGGCGGTGACGACACGATCG
>CAIOHM010000415.1 GCA_903858055.1 uncultured delta proteobacterium | reverse complement strand
TACGCGAGCTGCGACTGTGCGCCCGGGATGGGCAGGTCCATGGCGGTCCCGCTCGTGGGGTTCGGATCGCGTCCGCTCGAGAGGTTCGGCTGGATCGTCCCGCCGCCTGCAAATTTCCTGTATTCGCCCGCGCTCGCGTCGCGAACGACGGAGCCGTCGCCCATGTAGAGCACGCGGTGGGCCACGTCGTAGACGTGGTGCGCGTCGAGGAGCCAGCCGCCGAGGCCCACGCGCCGCGCGTCGCTCGTGCCGAGCACGTCCGTCCATCGCTGCCACGACGTGAACTCCGTGCCCGCCGACGTCGTGAGGTCCGTCGACTCGATCGAAAGCCCAGCCCATGCGGTGCCCGGCAGGTACGCGGCGTCGTACCGATAGCCGACCGCGAACTCGGCCGTCGCGGCGGCACCGACCGTGCGCCCGTACGCGTCGCGCCCGTCCCAGCGGAACGGCGTCGTGAGCCCTGCGCGCGGCGCGAACGTCGTCGTCGTCGTCTTGCCTGCGACCGTGGCCGTGAAGTCGATCGCCTTCAGGGATGCGGGCAGTGCCGACGATCCCGAGAGGTCGATGGTTCGCTCGAACGCCGCAACCCGACCCGGCACGCGCAGGCTCGAGTACACGAGGCCGAGGCCGGTCCCTTCGATGGGTACCCGCTGGCGGAGGCTCTGATCGACGCAGCCGACGAGGCTCCCGTTCGACCCGCAGTCGTCCCCGTTGCTGTCCTTCGGCCGATCGGGCGTCGTCCGAGGATCCTGCGCGTCGCTCGGTGGGCGCCACGGCGCGTTGCAGTCGATCGGCGTGAAGTGATCCGTTCGCGCACGCCAGATCGACTTGCCAGCGCCATAGCGCGCCGCGATCGCACGGAGCTCGCCATCCGTGTATCCTGCACCCGTCAGCGTCGCTGCGCTCTCCGCGACGCCGTCGCCGTTCGTGTCGAGCGAGGGCATGCCGTTCGCGATCGCGAGCACCTTCACGATGGTCGCCGCTTCCATGCCGACCCAGCGGTTCTTCGCGCGGTCGAAGTAGCCGACGGGCACGCTCTTGCCGACGGCGAACCCGAGGAAATTGTCGACGTGAAACGCGACCGGCTGGCTAAAGGTCACGCGCGCAGCGCCGACCGCCTCGGCCTCGTCCACCGAGAGCTCGATCGCGTACGTGTACGCGCTCGACGGCGGCAGCGAGCCCGGCATCTGGCTCCTTCCACGCTCCCCGGCCGTGTACTCGGTGAGACGAACGGTCGCGGAGGCGATGGGTATGGAAGTTCCATCACCCTTCACCGCCGTGATCGTCGTCCCGGGCTCGAGGACCACCTGCGGCGTGCGTGCGCCGCGCGTGTCCGTCGTCGTCGGCCCGGGAACCGCCGAGGCCGCGCTCATCGTAGCGGGTGTCACCGCAGCCCCCTGCGCAGGAGCTTTGGCGAGAAGAGCGATGTCGTCGACGGCGACGTAAGCGTTCCACGCGGACTTCACCCCGCGCTGCGCCGTGAGGTAGTCCGCCTTCTCGAAGACCAGCGGGACCTCGCCGCCGCCGTTCGTTGCGAGATCGTAGGCGCCGTCAGCGCGAGTTAGCGCGTAGCCGAACTCCGTGCGCTCGAGCACGCGCACCTTCGCCCCCGCAACTGGCTGCCCGGCACCGTCGAGCACACGGCCGCGAAGGACGACCACGCGCGCCGCCGCGATCGCACCCGCGTCCACCTCGCGCTGGAGCGGGTCAGGCCCCTGCCAGAGAAACCCCGTACCTTCCGCGAAACTCGGCGCGGGGCCGCTCACGACAGGCGCGATCTCGCTCGGCGTCGGCTCGCGGACCACGGCGGTCGCTTCGAGCGG
>CAIOHM010000414.1 GCA_903858055.1 uncultured delta proteobacterium | reverse complement strand
TCGCCGCGGCGCCCACGTTTCTGACAAGGTGGGCCCCGACACGTCGCTCGCGTCGTCCGCGCCAGAGCCACGCGTGACGAACGAGTTCCGTCTCGGGTGAAAACCCGTAGAAGCCTTGGTAGGCTCGTCGCGTGTCCACTCCGCAGAAGCCGCGCGAAGAAGGCGAGCTCGCCACCAAAGAGCGCGTCAAGACCCCGAGGCTCTTTCGCGTCCTGTTTCACAACGACGACTTCACGACGATGGACTTCGTCGTGGAGGTGCTCCGCGTGCACTTCCACAAGACCGACGCCGAGGCCGTCCACGTGATGCTCACCGTGCACAAGAAGGGCGCGGCGGTCGCGGGCGTGTACCCGCGCGACGTGGCCGAGACCAAGGTCGCACGTGTCATGCAGGATGCACGTAAACGCGGGATGCCGCTCCTCCTCACCACCGAGCCCGACTGAGATGATCCGACTGAGCCCCGAACTCGAAGTGGCCCTCTCCGTCGCGGCGACGGAGGCAGGGCGCCTGCGGCACGAATACTTCACGGTCGAACACATGGTGCTCGCGCTGCTCATGGCGGACGAGATCGACCGCATGTGCCGCCACCTGCGCATCAAGAAGAAGGAGCTGAACGGGAAGATCCAGGGCTTCCTCGAAGAAGACGTCGACGCGCTCCCCGAGGGCATCGACGCCGAGCCGACCATGAGCCTCGGCCTCGAGCGCGTGATTCGGCGCGCGGCGCGCCACGTGGAGAGCTCCGGAAAGGGCGAGGTGCAGCCGCTCAACGTGCTCGTCGCGATCTTTGCCGAGCAAGACTCGCACGCGGTGACGATGCTCGAAGAGGTCGGCCTCGATCGCCTCGCCGTCGTCTCGTACATGAGCCACGGGCCCGATCGGTCGCGCACGGGCCCCACGAACGGCACTGCGAAAGACGGTGAGCGCGAAGGCGAGGTGGCGCCCGCGGGAGCCGAAGAGGGGGAGACCCCGAAGAAAGAGGGCGAGGCGGCCCTGCGCGCGTACGCGGTGAACCTCAACGAGCGTGCGAGCGAGGGCAAGATCGACCCGCTCATCGGGCGGAGCACCGAGGTCGAGCGCCTCGTGCAGGTGCTGGCGCGCCGCAAGAAGAACAACCCGCTCCTCGTGGGCGACGCGGGCGTGGGCAAGACCGCGATCGTCGAGGGGCTCGCGCGGCGCATCGTCGAGGGCGCCGTGCCGCCGAGCATTCGCGAGGTGACGCTCTGGTCGCTGGACATCGGCTCGCTGCTGGCGGGCACGCGCTACCGCGGCGATTTCGAAGAGCGCTTGAAGGGCGTGCTCGAGGCGCTCCAAGAGGCGCCGCATGCGGTGCTCTTCATCGACGAACTTCACATGATCGTCGGCGCGGGTGCCACGAGCGGCGGCACGATGGACGCCTCGAACCTCCTCAAGCCGGCGCTCGCGAGCGGACGCCTCCGCTGCGTGGGCTCGACGACCTTCCAAGAGTACCGCACCTCGATCGAGAAAGACCGTGCCCTCGCGCGTCGCTTCCAGCGCATCGACGTCGGCGAGCCGAGCGAGGCGGACACGATCGCCATCGTGAAGGGCCTCGCGCCCGACTACGAGCGGTTCCACGAGGTGACGTTCGCGGAAGGCGTCATCGAAGACGTCGTGAAGCTCTCGCGCCGCTACCTCCACGAGCGAAAGCACCCGGACGGCGCCATCGACCTGCTCGACGAAGTCGGCGCGGAGACGAAACTGCGCGGGCTCGGCGCGGGCTCGGTCGTCGCGAAGGTCGACGTCGAGCGCGTGGTCGGCCGCATGGCGCACGTGCCCGTCGAGACCACCGTGGACGAGAAGGCGGCGCTCAAGGGCCTCGAGGGCGAGATCAAGCGTCAGGTCTTCGGCCAAGAGGAGGCCGTGACCGCGCTCGCCCGTGCGATCAAGATGTCGCGCGCGGGACTCCGGAGCGCCGAGAAGCCCGTGGGTTCGTTCTTGCTCACGGGCCCCACCGGTGTGGGCAAGACCGAGGTCGCCAAGGTGCTCGCGAAGGTCATGGGCGTCGCGTTCGTGCGCTTCGACATGAGCGAGTACATGGAGCGCCACACGGTCTCTCGCCTCATCGGCGCGCCGCCCGGTTACGTGGGCTACGACAAGGGCGGGCTCCTCACGGACGCCATCGCGAAGACGCCGCACGCGGTGCTCCTCCTCGACGAGATCGAGAAAGCGCACCCGGACGTCTTCAACGTGCTGCTGCAGGTGATGGACCACGGCAAGCTGACGGACAACAACGGCAAGTCGACGGATTTTCGCCACGTGATCGTGCTCATGACGAGCAACGTCGGCGCGCGTGACCTTGCGCGCCGCGCCGTGGGCTTCGGCGACGATCGTCGCTCGGCGGACGTCGACAAGGACTTCCAGACCCTCTTCAGCCCCGAGTTTCGCAACCGCCTCGACGCGCGCATCGCGTTCAACGCGCTCTCGCCGAGCGTCATGGGCAGCATCGTCGACAAGGCCCTCGCGGAGCTCCTCACTCAGCTCGCCGAGAAGCGCATCACCCTCGAGCTCACGTCCGCCGCGCGTGAGCACCTCGCGACCATCGGCTACGACAAAGACTTCGGTGCACGCCCCTTGAACCGCATTTTCCAAGAGAAAGTGAAGGCGCCCCTGACCGACGAGATCCTCTTCGGTGCCCTCGAGTTCGGCGGTCACGTCGTCGTCGACGTCGCCGAGGGCGCGCTTACCTTCCGCTACGAGCCCCGCGCAGAGACCCCATGACGAACCCGCTCCTGACTCCCGGTGATTGCTCCGCCTTCGCTCACCTCGACGCGGACCTGGTCGACCCGGCCATCGAAGCCGCGATCGCCGACGTACGCAGCCAGCGGGATGCGCTCCTCGCCTCGCCGGCGAACGACGCGACCTTCGTGGCGTCGCTCGATCGCATGACCGATCGCCTCGAGTGGGCCTACGGCATCGTCGCGCACCTCGAGTCCGTGCTCCCCGATCCGTCGCTGCGCGAAGCGCTTGGAAAAGCTCAGCCCAAAGCTTCCGCGGTCTGGGCCTCGCTCGCCACCGACGACGCGCTCTACGCGCGCCTCACGGCCTTCCGCTCCTCCCCCTACGGGCAAACGCTCCAAGGGCCGGCGCTCCGGCTCGTCGACAAGACCATCGAGGGCCTCCGTCGCTCCGGTGCCGCGTTGCCCCCGGCGGAGCGCGCGCGTCTTCAGGCCATCGACGTTCGACTCGGTGAGCTCGGTCTCACGTTCTCGCAGCACGTGGTCGACGACGCCGACGGCTGGCACCTCGTGATCGCGGACGAGGGCGAGCTGCGCGGTCTGCCCGAGACGTACGTGAAGCTCACGCGCGCGGCCGCGGAAAAAGCGGGCGTTTCCGGGTTTCGCTTCTCGCTCTCGGCGCCGCTCGTCACGGCGGTGCTCTCCTACGCCGAGCACCGGCCCCTGCGCGAGGCGATTTACCGCGCGTGGAACGCGCGTGCTTCGCAGGGCGATCGCAACAACGAGCCCATCATTCGCGAGATGCTCGCGCTCCGCGGCGAGAAGGCGAAGCTGCTCGGGTTCACGGACTTTTCGGACCTCGTGACCGTCGAGCGCATGGCGAAGAACGGCGTCCGTGCGCACACGTTCGTCCGCGAGCTTCGCGAGAAGTCCGAGGCCGCCGCCAAGCGTGAGCACCAAGAGCTCGCGGCGTACGCGCGCACCTTGGGTTTCGAGAGCGAGCTCGCCGCGTGGGACGTGGGCTTCGTGGCCGAGAAGCTCCGTGCGGAGCGCTACGCGTTCGACGAAGAGCGGCTCCGTGATTATTTCCCCTCGGATCACGTGCTCCGCACGATCTTCGGGCTCCTCGAGGAGCTCTTCGGTCTCCGCTTCGAGCCCTGGGCCGCGGCGCCAAAGTGGCACGAGAACGTCGACGTCTTCCGCATCTTCGACGAGAAGCAGGTCGAGCGCGGCATCGTGTGGGTCGACCTCTTCCCGCGCGAAGGAAAGCGCGACGGCGCGTGGATGGACGGCATGCGCCTCGCACTCCCGGGGTCGCCGCACCTGGCGATCGTCTGCGGCAACATGTCGCCGCTCGAGGAAGGCGGCGTCGCGCGGCTGCAGCACCGCGACATGGAGACCATCCTCCACGAGCTCGGGCACCTGCTGCACCACGTGGCCTCTTCGGTGCCCTTCGCCTCGCTCGGCGGCACGCGCGTCGCCGAGGACTTCGTCGAGGTGCCCTCGCAATTCCTGGAAAATTGGGGCTGGGAGCCCGTGTTCTTGCGGCGCCTCGGCAAGCATTGGAAGACGGGTGAGGCGATTCCCGAGGACCTGATCGAGGCGCTCCTCCGTACGCGCACCTACCGTGCAGCCACGGCGTCGATGCGCCAGCTCGGCTTCGGTGAGGTCGACATGAGCCTCCACCGCGAGTTCGACGCGCACGGTACGGCGTCGCCCGTGGCCCACGCACGCGAGATCCTCGAGGCGCACTCGCCCACCAAGCTCGTGCCCGAGCACGCCATGCTCGCGTCGTTCCACCACCTCTTCGGCAGCCCCGTGGGGTACGCGGCGGGCTACTACGTCTACAAGTGGGCCGAGGTCATCGAGGCGGACTTCTTCGAGCGCGTACGCGAGGAGGGTATCTTCAACGGTCACTTCGGGCGTCGCGTGCTCGAGCAGGTCTACGCCGTCGGAAACGCGATCGACGCGAACGAGATCGTGCGCAACGTGCTTGGTCGCGACGCCGACCCAGGTGCGCTGCTGCGTCGCTCGGGCCTCGCGTGAAGCGTCTCGCTCCGGCGTTCGTTGCATGCCTGCTTTCCGCCCACGCGTCGGCTGCGCGCGATCCTCAACGTGTAGACTACACGATTGACGTGAACCTCGACACGGGCTCGCACGAGCTCACGGGGCACGAGCGCGTGGAGCTCACGAACGCGAGCGCGAAGCCGCTCGACGAGCTCTGGTGGCACCTCTACCTGAACGCCTTCGCGAACGACCGCACGACGTTCTTCCGCGGCGGCGTGGGTGGTCGTGGCACCGACGCACCGGACCACTGGGGCTACACGGAGCTCATGAGCGTGAAGCTCGTCGTCGAGGGCACCGAGCCGGTCGAGCTCTGGCCTGACCACTTCGATCGCGAGCACTCGAGCGACGACCGCACGGACATTCGCCTCTCGCTCCCGCGGAGCATTGCGCCCGGCACCCGCGCCACGGTCCTCGTCGCGTTTCGCGCGCAGCTCCCCAAGGTGGTCGAGCGCACGGGCTACGGCGGCAGCTTCCACATGGTCGCGCAGTGGTTCCCGAAGCTCGCGAAGCTCGAGCCGAGCGGCAACTTCGCGCACTTCCCGTTCCACCACTACTCCGAGTTCTACGCGGACTACGGCCGCTACGACGTCACCGTGCGCGTTCCCGAAGCCTTCGCCGTCGTCGCGACCGGAGAACGCCAGGAGGAGCGCGTCGAAGATGGGCGCCGGGTCGTGCGTCACGTGCAGAGCGACGTGCACGACTTCGCGTTCGCGGCGTGGGACAAATTCCGCTTCCTCGAGCGCACGGTAAGCGGGCGCCGCATCGTCGTCGCGTTCCCGCCGGGGTACGATGCCGTTGCACGCCGCGAGCTCGAGGTCGCGGCCGCAGCGATCGACGAGTTCTCGTCGTGGTACGTGCGTTACCCCTACCGCGTGCTGAGCATCGTTCACCCACCGGCCGGGGTCGAAGAGGCCGGCGGCATGGAGTACCCGACGCTCATCACGACCGGCGGTGCCTGGTGGACTCCGCCTGCGTTTCGCGACATCGAACTGGTGACCGTGCACGAGCTCGGTCACCAGTGGTTTTACGGGCTCTTCGGCTCGAACGAGTTCGCGTCGCCCTTCCTCGACGAGGGTTTCAACACCTACGCCGAGGGGCGCTGGATGCACGACCACTACGGCGATGCCGCGGTGATCGAGCTCGGCCCGCTCGCGCTCAGCGACGAGCGCATGCATGGGGGCTCGAGCGTCGGTGCCGTGTCGCACCGCGCGGTGGCCTCGCGCGCGGACGAGTTTCTCTCGGGTCGCGACTACGGGAACCTCGTCTACGGGCGCACCGGCGCCGTGCTCACGACGATGCGCCGCGCGTTCGGGGTCGAGCGCTTCGACGCCGCCATGCGCACCTACGGCGAACGCTTCGCCCTCGAGCACCCCACGCCGGCGGACATCGAGACGGTCTTTCGCGAGGTCATCGGCGAAGCGGCCGCGGCCTTCTTTCACCGCGCTGTCTTCGAGCGCGGGTGGGTTGACTTCGAGGTCGTGCGGCTCGCATGCGAGAGCAAGCGCGAGGCGAACGGCTTCGTGGGCGAGGGCGCCGACCGCAAGGCCTCGAAGGGGGAAGAGCTCAAGCCTGTCGTCAAGAGCACCCTCGTGCGCGCCGAACGCCGCGGCTCTCTCTCGCCGCCGAACGAGGTCGAGGTGATCTTCGGTGACGGCCACACCGAGCGCTTTCCCTGGCCTGCGGACCTCGACGCCTTCGAGCGCACCTATGAAGGCGACCGCTGCGTGCGTCGCGTCACCGTGGACCCCGATCGCAAGGTGCTCGTCGATGCGCGCCGCGACAACGACACGCGGGTGACCGAGGAAGGTCGCGCACCTTTCTTCTCGCGCACCGCGCGCGTGCTCACGGCGGTGCTCCAGGCGCTCTTCGCGTTGGTGGGCGCATGAGCGCGCGCACGTCGTCGTTCTTCGCGGGAGCCTCTTGGGGGCTCGATGCGTTCTTCGCGCTCGTCGTCTCGGCTCCGGTCGTCGCATCGCTTCGCGCGCAATGGCCGCACCTCGGGGCCGAGGCCCTCGTGGCCCCGGGCGGGCTCGAGATCATCGAGACGCTCGCTCAGCGTGGCCCGGTATTTTCCTCGGCGGCGCTCGTCTTCGTGCTGTTGGCGCTCGCGCGCTGGGCAGCGGGTCTTCTGGTGGAAGTCGCGCATGCGCGTGCGCTCGGGTCGGCGCTCACGAGCGCGCGCCTCGCCCTTCGCATGGTGGGCGTGCGCGTCATCGGCGCCATTCCCACGGGCATGCTCGTCGCGGCGGCGTTCTCGCCAGCCTACGCCGTGCGTGAGGCGCCGATCGCCTCGCTCGGCACCCAGGGCAACGTGCTGCTCGCGCTGGGACTCGCGGTGCCGAGCCTGGCGCTCGCGCTGGTCTCGATGGGCGCGGAGCGTCTCGCACGCGCGCTCGTGGCCCACGAAGAAACGGGCGTCACCGCCGCGTGGCTTCGTGCGATCGAGGCGATGCAAGGAGGCGGATCCCCCGCGTTGCGCTTCACCGTGGGCGCGGCCTTTGGGTCGCTCGCGCTCGGTGCGGTCGCCGCGTTCGCGGCCAAGTTCGGGTACGGGGTTGGGCTCGTGCTCGCGCAGGCGTTGCTCTATGCGGGCAGCTACCTTCGCGCGCGCGCCTTCGCCTTCGCGTTCCACGCGCGGGCGTGAGGCGCGAGCTCGGTCGTTCGGTCAGCTCGTGGGCGCCGCGAACGCACGGAAGATGCGGTCGTGGACGCGTGCCGAGCGATCCCAGCCGCGGTCGAGGCGGAGCATGCGGCGACGCAGTCGAGCCGCCGCGATCGCGCCGTAGCCCGTGCGCGCGCGCTGGCATGCGGCCGTCAGGGCCTCGGGGGCGCTCTCTTGGAAGGTGAAGCCGGTGCCCGTTTCGCACGTCGCGTCGGCGTCGACGACGGTGTCGGCGAAGGCGCCCACGGCGCGCACGATCGGCGCGGTGCCGTAGCGCTGTGCGAGGCGCGCGAGGGTCGCGGTGGCCTCGTCGCGGTGCGGAGCAAGGAGCCAGTCTGCGCCGGCGAGCGCGCGATGCTGAAGACCCTCGGCGGGGCGCTTCACCACGCGCACGGAGTCGCCGAGCGTCGCGGCGAGCGCGTCGAGCTTAGCGGTGTCGGCCTTTGCTTCGGTGACGAGCACGGCCACGCGGGCTTCGGTGGTCGCGACGATCGAAGGCAGCGCGGCGAGGAGGACCTCGGCGCCGGAGCTCTCGTCGAGCGTGGTCACGGCGACGGCGAGCGGGAAGTCACCCTCGAGCGCGAAGCCGAGCTCGCTGAGCAGTGCACCCTTGCAGCGCGCCTTGCCGCTCGTGTCTTCCGGGTCGAAGTGCGCGGGGATGTGCACGTCGGTCGCAGGCGCCCAGCGCGAGGCGTCGATGCCCGGCTCGATGGCCCGCGTGGTCCCCGTGCGCGCGGCGAGGGCCTCGGCGAGGTTGCGCCCGAACGTTCCTTCGCGCGCGTCGCGGAGCACGGTCTCGCCGGGGAAGAAGACCGCTTCGGCGAGCTGCACACCCAGGGCGAGCGAGGTCACTCCCTCGGAAGAGCCTGCGAGCGAGCTCGTGAACGACGCGGGGAGCCCGAGCGCAGGAACGGCGTCGCGGGCGATCACGCCCTGTGCACGCGGGTCGTGCACCGAGACGACGGCGCGCGTTTGGCGGAGCGCCGGCTCCGAGTCACGCAGCAGCGCGAGGTGCGGCACGACGAGCGCGCTCACGGCGTCGTTCGCGTGGACCACGTCGACGGGTTGACCTTGGCGTGAACGAACGACGGCGAGCTCGAGCACCGCGCGCGCAAAAATGGACGACCGGCGTGCACGTGCCGCGTCGTTCTCGCCGGCCGTGAGGAGCGCGTCGCGATCGCCGAGCGCGTTCTCCAGGTCGAGCAGCACGAGCTCGACCTGCGAGGGCAAGCGCCCGTCGTACACGGTGACGTCGACCTTCTCGCCCGCGACCTCGAACGAGAGCGGCGTGAGGCGGCGCGCGACGAAGAGGCCCGCTTCTTCGAACGCGCGCAGCCGCGGCGCGACGAGGGCGACCGAGGCGCCGAGGAGCTTGAGGTGCTTGGGGAGGGCGGCCGCCACTTCGGCCAGAGCGCTCGACCCGGTGTACGGAGCGACGTCCGTCGTCGCAAAAAGGATATCCATCGGCCTCCCGGCTACCACGTTTGGCGGGATTTCACAGCCTTCGGCGTGCACGAGGGCTGCGTTCCGGCGGCGGGTGGGCTATGCCGAAATCATGGGTTTCGCGCGGAAAACCGGCCATCGAGGCGCTCGTTGACGCGGGTGAAGGTCGACGATGGGTCGATCGTCCGCCCCGAAGGCGTCGACGAAGACGCGGTCATGTCGGTGTTTCGGGTGCCTGCGGAGCGCGCCAAGCAGCGCCTCGACGTCTTCCTGCACCACGAGTTTCGGCGCACGAGCCGCACGCGCACGCAACGCATCATCGAACTCTCCGCCTACGACGCTTACGGCAAGCACCTCCGCTCGAACGATCGCCTGCGCCCCGACCAGCTCGTCGTGCTCTGGCGCGCGCCGTGGGACGAAGACCCGGTCCCCACCGACATCCCCGTGGTCTTCGAAGACGAGCACTTGCTCGTGGTCAACAAGCCCGCGGGCGTGCCCGTGCACCCGACCGCGCGCTACCACCACAACACGGTCATTCGTCTCCTCAAGGCCGAGCGCCCGGGGCAATGGCTCTCGCTCGCGCACCGCATCGATCGCGAGACGAGCGGCGTGCTCGTGCTCGTGAAGCACCCGGAGGCGGATCGCAAAGCGAAGATGGCCCTCGAGGCGCGCGTGGGCATCGAGAAGCGCTACCTCGCGATCACCTGGGGAGCTCCGGAATACGAGGGAAAGAAGGCGTTTCGCCTCGAGCGCAACGTCGAGCTCGACCCCGCTCACAACACCGGCGTGCGCATGCACGTGGTGCCCGAGGGGCAGGGGCTCTGGGCCGCCACGCGCTTCGAGGTGCAGGGCGAAAGGCGCTCGCTCGAGGGTAAGCCGTACGCGCTCGTCCGCTGCGATCTCGAGACCGGGCGTCAGCATCAGATTCGCTTGCATCTTGCAAGTTTGGGTTTCCCGATCGTCGGCGACAAACTCTACGGTCCCGACGACTCGCTCTTCGCCAAGGGGGCCGACGGCGAGCTCTCCCCGAGCGATTTCGAGCTGCTCGAACTCCCGCGGCACGCGCTTCATGCCTGGCAGCTCGAGCTCCCGCACCCGGTCACGGGCGCGCCGCTTCTCCTCGAGGCGCCGCTCCCGCGCGATCTCAGCGACTTCTGGGCCTCGCTCGTCCTTTGACCCCGACGCACGCGCGCGCGCGGCGACGTGCCGCTCAGTCCTTCGCTTCGATGCGGATGAACTGCACGCGGCGGTTCAGCGCGCGGTTCGACTCGCTGTTGTTCGGCACGATGGGCCGCGCCATGCCGTAGCCCTTGGCCTGGAGGCGATCTTTCGCGACGCCGTGCTTGACGAGGTAGAGACGAACGGACTCGGCGCGCGCTTGCGAGAGCTTCGCGTTGAACTTCTCGCCGCCGACGTTGTCCGTGTGGCCCTGGACCTCGATGCGGAACTGCGGGTTCGCCACGAGCACGTCGCGCACGGCGTCGAGGATGAAGAAGGAGTCCTTCTTGATGGTCGCCTTGCGGAAGTCGAAGTTGATCTGCTGCGTGATGCGGATCTCGCTCGAGGTCACGACCACAGGGCCCTGAGCCTTCGCGGGGCAGCCGGGGCGCTCGCCGCCCGCGGGGCCTGGCACGTTCGGGCAGAAGTCGTCGACGTCGAGCACTTGGTCGCCGTCGTTGTCGGGCTCGGGGCAGCCGTCGTCGTCTTGGAAGCCGTCGCGATCCTCGCGCTCGGTGCGGCAGCGGTCCGCGGTGTCGAGCACGCCGTCGGCGTCGTCGTCGACGTCGGGGCAGCCGTCGTCGTCTTGGTAGCCGTCGCGGTCTTCGGGTTGCAGAATGCACAGATCGGCCGAGTCGGGGATGCCGTCGGCGTCGCTGTCCGGGTCGTCGGGGCAGCCGTCGTCGTCGAGGAAGCCGTTCCAGGTCTCGCGCACGTCGGGGCACGCGTCGCGGTCGTCGGGGATGCCGTCGCCGTCGCGGTCGCCGGGCATCGGCGGCTTCTCGAAGCAATGCTCGGGCTCGCTGCGGAGCGTAGCGGAACGGGCGTTCTCCTGCGCGAGGGCGATGTGCTCCTCGGCCTCCTCGAGGTCGCCGCGATCGAGGGAGTCCTTGGCAAAGCGCGTGCGGCTCTCGGCGGTCGCGAGTTCGACCGGGGCGCATCGTTCGGCACCGCGCTGGCGCGCGGTCGCGATGGCCTGATCGAGGCCGCCGGTCTGCGCGTGGAGGGCGTCGGCGCGGGCACACCCGAGGGCTCCGAGCGCGATCAGCGCGAGCGAGGGAAGGGCAGTTCCGAAGGCGCGGCTCACAGGTCCTCGTCGTCGCTGGAGGTCTTCTTCGGAGCGGGCTTGGCGGGCTTCGTCGCCTTCTTCGCAGGCTCCTCGCGCGCCGGGGCGGCGGCCTCGGGGAGCTTCTCGCCACGCGCGAGCGCTTCGGCCTTGAGCGCATGGTCGAGCGCCAGCTCGTCGTACGCGAGCGCCTCCTGCGCGTGCGCGCCGGTCGCTTCG
>CAIOHM010000413.1 GCA_903858055.1 uncultured delta proteobacterium | reverse complement strand
CCTTGAGGCCGCCGAGGTACTTCTCGAGGCGCTCGCGCTCCTTCTCCATGCGCGAGACTTCCTTCTTGCGGAACTGCTCGTAGGTGCCGTCTTCCTTCATGCGCTCGAGGGTCGCGAGGCGCTCGAGGCCTTGCTTGATCGTGCGGAAGTTGGTGAGCGTGCCACCGAGCCAGCGGTTCACGACGAACGACGCGCCCGAACGGATGGACTCTTCCTGGATGATGTCCGCCGCCTGGCGCTTCGTGCCGACGAAGAGGATGTTGCCGCCGCGGGCGCTGGTCTCTTCGACGAAGCGGAACGCACGCGCGAAGAGGCGCGCGGTCTTGTCGAGGTCGACGATGTGAACGCCGCCGCGCGCGCCGTAGATGTACGGGCGCATCTTCGGGTTCCAGCGCTTGGTCTGGTGACCAAAGTGAACGCCGGCGTCGAGGAGCGCCTTGAGCGAGAGCGGGAGGGCCTGGCGGGCGGGCGCCGCGGGAGCGGCAGGGGCGGCTGCAGTGGTGACTTCGGACATGGTGCGCTTCCTTTCGGATGGGTGGTTGAGCCTCCGCTTTCCCCCGCCCGACGACCCGAGGCTCGAGAGCCGCAGGACCACGTGGGGCGTTTGCGCGTGGAAAGCGTGTGGAATTCCTGGAAAAGCCCAGGGAGGCGGGGGCTTAGCCCAACGGCAGCGAAAGTCAACGCGAACGTGAGGAAAAAGCCGGAGAATCGCCCACACGGCACCCTGCGCGGGCGGGGGCGACCGTCACTTTTCGTCGAGCTGCACGAAGCGGCGCACGCTCGCGGGGGCGTCACCGCTCTGTTCCTTGATCGACCGCAGGAACCACCAGTGCGCCGGCCCATCTTCGGGGCAGCGGTCCACGAGGTCGCCGAAGGCATGAGAAGCCGCTTCGAAGTCGCCCCGCATGAAGCTCTCGACCGCGCGGTTGAAGCGCACCTTCGTGTCGTACTTGTGGCGGCGGACCTCCACCGGGTCGAGCGCGAAGACCTCGACCACGGTGACCGGCTCGCTCTTCCCCTTCACCGCGAAGCGACCGAGCTCGCGGATGTGCGGCACGAGGTCGTCGGGCAGCTCGTGCGCGATCGCACCCGAGACGAGGAGGCTGCAACCGAGTTGCTTCGTGAGGGCCTCGAGGCGCGCGGAGAGGTTGACCGCGTCGCTGATGACCGTCGCCTCGAAGCGGCGCTCCTCGCCGATGGTGCCCATCATGACGCTGCCGACGTGCACACCGACGCCTAGCCCGACGCGCTCGCCGCTGCCTCGTGGAGCGGGGACTTCGACGATTTGCTTCTGCATCGCGAGGGCCGCGCGGACCGCCTGCGCGGGGTCGTCCGGGAAGAGCGCCATGATCGCGTCGCCGATGTATTTGTCGACGAAGCCGCCGTGCTCGCGGATCGCCGGCCCGAGGCGCGCGAAGCACTCGTTGAGGAATGCAAACGTCTCCGGGGGGCTCAGGTGTTCGCTGAGGGCCGTGAAGCGGCGAAGATCCGCGAAGAGCACCGTGAGCGTGCGCTCGCGCGCGTCGCCGAGTTGCACCGTCGTGAGATCCGCGTGGCCGAGCGTGTGCAAGAACTCCTGCGGCACGAAGCGGGCGGAGCGATCCGCGAAGTTCTCGGCAGCCTCGTGCGCCGAGGCGTTCACGCGGGCGAGAGTGAGCGCGATCGTGAAGCCGAGGAGCACGAGACCGTAGGAGACCAGGCCAAGGCGCATGTCCGCAAAGCGCGAGAGGAGCACGTCGACGAAGCCGAGGACCGCGGGGAGCACGATGCCCGCGGCCAAGACCCGCACGTGAGGGGACGCGGGGGAATCCACGAACGCACGCACCGTGTACGCGACCATCAGCACGATGCAGAGTGCGGCCACGGGTTGTGCCACGGCGAAGAGCGCCCAGGCGATGAGCCTCGTCGGCAGGAGGAGCGACACGAGCGACGCCACGAGCGCGACCGCAACCAAGCCGCGCGCGAGCCACGTGTGCGGCCTCTCGAGCATGAGCACCGTCGCCCAGAGCGCCGTGCCTCCCATGGCCGACACGGCGGCGTACTCGAGGCGACGACGAAGGAGGAACGAAGGCCACGCGAGGTCTTCGAACGCCGCTCCATACCCCGCGAGCCACACCGCGATCACCACGAACATGATGGCAACGAAGAGCGGGGCCTTGTCGCGACGGCGCGCCTGCCACTGCACGAAGAGGTAGCTCGCGAGCGTCACCATGAACGCGCACAGGGCCACGTAGAACGAACGGTGATCCGAGACCCGTCGCAGCGCGACGTGCGCCGCCTCGAGCTCCGGCGCCTCCGAAAAGAACGACCGCCACTCCTCCACGGGCGGCGGCACCGCGTACGCGAGCACGCACGTCAGGTCCGTCGCGCGCGGGAGCACGAGCGCGTAGGGCGCGAGGCTCGAGACCCCTCGCACGTCCCCGTTCGGCGACGACGCGATCGCCGTCTCGGCGCCGGACGAAGAGCGGCACCGAAGCGCGCTCGACCAGAGGGTCGGCACGTGGATCGCCAGGTCCTGCTCGAGCGGCAGCCCGCGGAGTTCGAGCCGAAACGAGACGAGCCCCTGGCCCTTCGACCACTGCCCGGGAGGCGCTTGGTCTTCCACGCGCTCGGGCATGCGAAACGTCGTCCGCGGTGCCGCAGCGTCGACGACGCCGGCCGCGTCCGGTTGCACGCCCCAGAGGGCCACCCACTCGCCGCTCAGCGGCAACGCTCCGTCACGCACGGGGCTCCAGCCGCTCGCGTCGAACACGCCGCCGACGGCACGACGGACGGAGGAACCCTCGCGGTGCGAGCCGCAGCCGAGAACGAACAGCGCGAGCATCGCCAGCGCAGCGAGCTTCGCGCGGACGCGCGCGGCACTCGAAGGCTCCTGTGCGGTGCGTCCCGTGGCCACCCACGAGAAGTACCGGCATGGGCGTACGTGACCAAGCCTATTCCGGACGCCGCCGGAGGTGCTAGCCGCAAGTCATGGCACTCGTTCCGGTTTTTTTGAAGGCGGAGGGAGCCCTCGTGGTCGTCGTCGGCGCGGGCCCCGTCGGCACGAAGAAGGCGCTCGAGTGGGCGGAGGCTGGAGCGTGCGTGCGCGTCGTCGCGCCCGAGGCCACCGTGGAACTCCTCGAAGCCGCGCGCGACCGGCGCCTCGAGCACCGCGCGCGGGCGTTCGAGGCCGCGGATCTCGACGGTGCGTTCTTCGTCGTCGCAGCGACGAACGATTCGCGCGTGCAAGCGGCCGTCGCCGAAGTCGGTCGATCGCGCGGGCTCTTCGTGAACGCGATCGACGACCTCCCGAACGCCACGGCCTACGCGGCGTCGACCCTGCGGCGGGCGCCCTTCACCGTCGCCATCGCCTCGGGCGGCGAAGCCCCGGCGCTCACGCGTCTCCTGCGCGAAGTGCTCGAGAGCGCCCTGCCCGCCGAGACGTGGATCGCCCGCGCCCGCGAGCTTCGCAAGCGCTGGAAGGCCGCGGGCACCCCGATGGATGCGCGCTTCCCCGAGCTGCTCGCCGAGTTCGCGGCCCGGAGCCTGGATCGCTCGTAGCGAAGCCGCGTCACGGCGTGACGGCGACGGTCATCGAAACTTCAGGTGACGCCCATCGCAACGGGGGTACGCTCGTCGCATGTGGAGGGAGCTCTCGCGCACGCTTCGGACGCTCGCCCTCGCGGCCATCGTCTCGACGACGCTCACGAACACCGCGGCCCGCGCCGAGTCCGCGCCGCTGCGGCTCGACCCTGGCTTCACGAGCCGCGACCTCGGGCTCCACGTGGAGTTCGCGTACGACTCCGCCGCGCAGCAGGGCGTCGACGACGTGCGCGACCGCAACGCGCTCGCCTTCGCGCCGTCGAAAAAGGCCCACCCGAACTTCGGCTACCGCACCGGCGCCGAGTGGGTGCGCATCGACCTCGACGACGCACGCGGATCGCGCGAGCCGCTCGTGCTCTTGCTCGACTACGGTCAGACCGACCGGGCCGAGCTCTTTTTGCCGGGCTCGGGCGAACCGCTCGTCGCGGGCGATCACGTCCCCCGTGACGCATGGCCGATCGACCACCGCTCGGCGGCGTTTCCGGTCCCCGCGGGCACGAAGGGCACCGCCTACCTCCGCGTGACCGGCACCGCCGCTCACCAGCTCACGCTCGAGCTGCACACGCAGAGCGCCTTCGAGGCCGACCGTCGACGCGACGGCACGATCGAGGCGCTCTACTTCGGCGCGATCCTCGCGATTGCAGCTTACAACCTTTTGGTCGCCATCCTCACGCGCTCGACGACCTACGCGGCCTACGTCGCGTTCCTCCTCTGCTTCGCGACCTTTCAGGCCGGGCACCTCGGGCTCACCTACCAGCACCTCGTCCCCTACCCCGGCGCTGCAGATTTCCTGCATGTCGTGGTGATCGCGATGACCCTCACGGGCACGAGCGCCTTCGCGCGGCGCATGCTCCCGACGGCGCGCGAGACCCCGCGCCTCGACCGCACGCTGCGGCTCCTCGGCAACGGCATCATCGCCGTCCCCGCCCTCTACCCGCTCCTTGGCTACTCGAGCGTGATGCGCATCGAGCTGCCGATCATCGGCGTCGGGCTCGTCCTGGTCCTCGCGGCGAGCACGATTTGCTGGCGGCGCGGGAGCCGCACGAGCGGGCTCTTCTTGCTCGCGTGGGGTGCGTTCCTCGTCGGGACGATCCTCGCGATCCTCCGCCAGTACGCCGTCGTGCCCTCGAACGCGTTCACCGAGAACGCGCAGCAAGTGGGGTCCCTCGTCGAGGCGCTGCTCCTCTCCTTCGCCCTCGCCGATCGCATCAAGGTGCTCCAAGAGGAGGTCCTTCGCAAAACCCGCGAGGCGCAGGCGGCGATGCAGCAGACGATCGAGGAGCAGGCAAAGACCGCCCGCGAGCTCCGACGCCTCGACCGCCTCAAAGACGAGTTCTTCGCCAACACCTCGCACGAGCTTCGCACGCCCGTGCACGCGATCCTCGGGCTCTCGGAGGCGCTCATCGAGCGGGGGCGGCTCGGGGCGGAGGACCGCGAGCTCGCCGAGACCATCACGCGCTCGGGCCGTCGGCTCGCCACCATCGTCGCGTCCGTCGTCGACTTCGCGGCGCTCAAGAACGGCGACCTCGTCGTGGAGCCCCAACCGACGGACCTCGCGCGCCTGGTGCACGAGGAGATCGCGAGCCTGCCACGCGAGGGCGCGCCGATCTCGCTCCACGCCGATGCGAGCCTCGGCGCCGCGCTCGTCGACGGGGCCCGCCTCCGTCAGGCCGTCGCGCACCTGCTCTCGAACGCGAAGAAATTCACGCGCGAGGGGCGCATCGAGGTGCAGCTCCGCAACGTCGACGACAAGGTCGAACTCGCGATCAGCGACACCGGCGTCGGCATTGGAGCCGAGCGCCTCGCAGCGATCTTCGACGGCTTCGAACAGGGTGACGGATCGAGCACGCGCGAAGCCGGAGGGCTCGGCATCGGGCTCGCGCTTGCCAAGCGCATCGTCGTCGCCCACCGAGGTACGATCACGATCGACTCCGCGGAGGGCAAAGGCACCGTCGTCGTCATGCGGTTGCCGGGGGCGCCAGGCGGGCTCGCCACGGTCTCCTCGCCGGTGCGTGAGGTCGACGCCTCGCGGCGCATCGCCTCGCTCGTGCCCCCGAAGCCCATCGTCGTAACGCACACCGCGGCGCCGTCCGTGCCGCCACCCTCGCTCGCGCTACCGAAGCCCGCCCCGCTGCCGCTCGGCCTCGAAGCGGGCGACGCCACCATGGCCGCTCTCCCGAAGAGCGGCGCGGTGAGCCTACCGCCCCCGAGCATGGACTTCGCGCTTGGGGACAAGATTCGCCTCCTCGTCGCCGACGACGACCCCGTCAATCGACGCGTGATCCAGATGCAACTCGGTAGCTTGAACTTCGAGCTCGTCGAGGCGGTGGACGGCGTCGATGCGCTCGACAAGCTCGAGCGCGCGGGGCCCTTCGACGGCGTGCTCCTCGACGTCATGATGCCGCGCCTCGACGGCTACGGGGTGTGCCGCGAGCTTCGCAAGGTGCACGCGGCGAGCGAGCTGCCCGTGCTGATGTTGACCGCCAAGACGCGCGTGCAAGACCTCGTGGCGGGGTTCGAGGCCGGCGCGAACGACTACGTGCCGAAGCCCTTCGCGAAGGCCGAGCTCCTCGCGCGCATTCGAACCCACGTGACGATGAGCCGCACGAGCCAAGCCATGAGCCGCTTCGTACCGCGCGAGAGCCTCGCGCTCCTGGGTCGCGAAAACGTCGTCGACGTGCGCCTCGGCGACACCACGGAGCACGACCTCGCCGTGCTCTTCGCCGACGTGCGCGGCTTCACGCAGCTCGCTGAGTCGCTTGGACCTACCGAGGTCTTTGCACTCCTCAACCAATGCTACGCGCGCGTCGCGCCCGAGGTCCGCGCCGGCGGCGGCTTCGTCGACAAGTACATCGGTGATGCGGTGATGGCGCTCTTCCCAGCGGGTCCGGCCTCCGCCGTGCACGCGGCGCTACGCATGCAGCGAGCCCTTCGCAGCACGCCGGGCCTCGAGACCCTCGACCTCGGCATCGGCATTCACGTCGGCCCCACACTCCTCGGGACGCTCGGCGAGCCCGCACGCTTCGAGGCCACGGTCATCAGCGACGCCGTGAACGTCGCCGCGCGCCTCGAGAGCTTCGCCAAGCGCCTCGGGGCGTCGCTCATCGTCTCCCGCGAGGTCGCCACGACCCTCGACCCTTCGATCCTCGAGGAGAGCCGCTCGCTCGGCACCTTCGCGATGAAAGGGAAAACGCAGACGACCGAGCTCATCGAGCTCTTCTCGAGCGAGCACGAGGCGCGGCGCGCGGGCAAGGTTCGGTCGCGCGAGCGCTTCTCCGAGGCACGTTCGCTTCACGTGCGCGGAGACCGCGGCGCGAGCCTCGCGCTCTTCGCGGAGCTCACCGCGGAAGACCCGAGCGACAAGGCTATCGCCTGGTGGGCGCGCCATGTCGAGCACGGCGTCTTCGAGAGCGACGAAGACCGGCGCGCGGTGCGCCTCGAGGAGAAGTAGCCCCCGAGGCGCCCGCGTGGGGCCGGTGCCGGATCAGGGCGAATCGTAGTTGCGCTTCACCGCGCAGAGGCCGTCGTCGTTGAGGTGCCCCTGCACGGCGGTCACGTAGCTCATCGCCTCGGCGTAGTTGCGGAGCGCCTCCTTCGGGCCCTTCGAGCGGTCGAACGACGCGCCGAAGCCGTTCGTGTCGACGCGACGTTGACCGGCGGGCGCAAGCACCGAGGCGAGGCAGCTGCGCCACGGGAGCGCCTTGCCGGAGCCGTCTTTGAACGCCGTGGGATCGACGGTCTCGAGGTCCGCGAGGGTCACGGTGCCGTCGGCCTTGGCCGCTGCCGCGATCTGGTCGAAGAACGGTGCCGCGGCCTCGTGGTCGGCGGTGAGCCAGAACGCGTGATCGTTGTGGAACGTGAGCTGCTGAACGTTCATTTCGCCTGCCTTCAGCTGCACGCCGCGCTGTTTTTCCTCACCGTCGAAGGGCTTGCCCTCGAGGTCGGTGTTTTGGCAGTTGATGAGATCGACGGGCGTCTTGAAGAGCAGCTTGAAGGAGACCGTCTTCGGAAACGCCGACCAATCGTAGGCCGGGTCCGAGCTCGTGCACGACGTGCCCTTCCAGGTGGCTTTGCCCACGTAGGCGATGACCGCGCCCTGCTGCTGCATCTCGTTCACGAGCGCCGTCGTCTCGGCGTCGACGACGTTGAGCTTCGTGGCCGCCGCGCTCACGGGCACCGTGCTGTAGCCGAGCGCATAGCGAACGGTCGGGTCGAAGTCCTTGCCTGCGACGTTGAGGTTCTCGAAGGTCACGAGGCGCACGGCCTTGTCTTCGCCGCTCCCGCGCCCAACGGTCGGGCCCCCGTGGTCGCCGCCGAGCGTGCGGAACGAGCTCGTGGCGAGCGGCGGCTCGACGTTCGTGCCTGGCTTCGCGAGGTCGATGACCCACGGGCCCTTCGCGCGGGCCACGACGGGGCCGGTCTTCGACTGATCGGTCGGCGAGAGATCGGGCGTGTCGGAGAGCGTCACCTCACCGATCGACACCACGAGGTGATCGAACGTGAGCGACCAGCCGTCGACGAACGCCACAGACTCCGCGCTCGCCGGCGGGAACGCAAAGCCCTCGCGGCCCGTGTCTTCGCCGGAGACGGTGACCACGAGCTCGGTCGCGCTCGCGTGGTCGTGATCGTGGTCCGAGCAACCGGCGACCGCGAAGGCCGCAACCGTGGCAAAGGGAACGAGGAGCGTGGTGAGGATGGATGCGGTCTTCATGGGTTCGGTGGTTCTCTCTCAGTCAATTCGTGGAGCACGTTCAAGCAGTCAATTCGTGGAGCACGTTCAAGG
>CAIOHM010000412.1 GCA_903858055.1 uncultured delta proteobacterium | reverse complement strand
GCGACCGTGATGTCGACCTTGAGGCCGGTCACGGGGTCGATGACCTCGACCCAGGCGGTAGGCTTGCCTTCCATGTCAGACTCCCCTCAGCTCGGCGCCGCACGCGGCGCACTCGGTCTCTTCGTGCTCGAAGTACTCTTCCTCGCAGCGCGGGCAACGGCCTATGGCCTGGTCGCTGCGGTCGTACGGGGTCGGGGTCCAGGTCTCGAAGGTCATAGTCACTCAGCTCCCTCGGCGGCGCAGGTCAAGTCGCGCGCAGCCTGTACGTAGGCGGCGGTCGGGTCGGTCATGTCACGGGCGATGGTCTCGGCGGTACGCTCGAGGTCGGTCACGGTAGGGTTCCTCTCGGGTCGGCGGAACTTCTAGTCAGTCACCTAATCGGCCCCGCCCCCGAAGGAATACGGGGCGGCACCGACCAGGGCGTGCGGGCTAGCTGGCAACGGCGGGCTTTAGGAATCCAGCGTCATCCCCCTTCGCGTAGCGGATGGCGCCCTTCGCGAGCAGGCCCACGACGGTGCCGGGCTTGTCCTCGGTGCGGTCGTCGGTCACGTCGCCGTCGATGACCTCGAAACCGTGCCACGTCGCAGGCAATCCCGCGTCCGTGCGCTCGAAGACAACGGCCGCGTTGGCAAGCTGCGACAGCGCGTCGATGGCGTTCGTGGTCGAGTGTTCGCGCTCGCTCACGCTGTAGGTCAGGCGGTACGTATTGTCCCTCTGCGAAACGGGCGCCTTCGTGTAGTCGTAGAACGTCGCGCCGTCGATGTCGAACAGGCTCGGGGCGAACCGTTCCCAACGAAGGTCGGAGGCCACGTTCAGGCGCACGACCACGGCGCCATGCTTGACTACCGCCCGTCGAATCTCGTCCGCGAGCAACGCCACGAATGCGCGAGGGTGCTCGGCGAGGAACGTCGTCTTGAGAACGCGGGCCGCCCGGACGTTCGGGAGCGTACCCTTGCCAGCGGTCATCAGGACGCACGCGCTCCGGCACAACGGTGTCGACCACGTGCAGGTATTCCACGCGCCCGAGGCCGAGGCCGGGGCGAGCGTGAGGCCGTACGCGGGCGTCGTGCTCTTCGCCATCTTCCGGTTCGCGGTCGGCGGGCTCAGGAGCGGCGGCGCCTTGCGGTAGCCGTTCTCGTCGACGTAGAAGCCCTGCGCGGTACGCTTCGCGGCCTCGAGCGACATCGTGGGCTCAAGGGCGCCCGTGCGGTAGGCTCGCTCAAGGGCGAGCGTGAGGTTCGTTGCGGTCATGGTCAGGGTCCTCTCCGCTAGGGTCGTGCGGGTCACATCATGCGATTGCAGACGGTGCAAACGTCGCCGTCATCCAGGTACGCGTGGGCGCATCGGACGTCGTCGTCACGGGCGAGGTCGAGCCTACGGGCAACCTCGGCCAGCTCATGCGCAAGGGCGCGCAGCTCGGCCGGGGAAGCGTAGAACGTGACCTCGTCGTGCTCGGTGGTCTTGCCGACGTAGTCCACGGTGACACCAACGAACGCGGCCCCGTCGACGCCGTTGCTCGGGAACGCGAGAACGTGCACGGACTCGAGGCCCGCGCCGTAGACATTCTCGGTCGTGAAGCTATGCGACACCCGCGCGGCGTCCTCGTCGAACCCGTCGCCCCTGTAGGTCTCGGTCATGGTCTCGTCCTCTCACGTTCGCCCGCCGGACCCGGTGCCCGGAAGGTCAACGCGAGCGACGGGCGCTCAATCCTAGCGTCCGTCGTCGGTCTCGCGTGGTCGGCGTAGTGAGCGGCGCCCGTGCATCCGTAGTGCCGTGGCGCGACCCGTGCCGTTCGCGGAAGAG
>CAIOHM010000411.1 GCA_903858055.1 uncultured delta proteobacterium | reverse complement strand
TCGACCGTGCACGAAGCGCCGAG
Organism: uncultured delta proteobacterium; assembly: GCA_903858055.1. GTDB lineage: Bacteria > Myxococcota_A > Polyangia > Polyangiales > Polyangiaceae > CAIQDA01. Next base: position 10,696 of record CAIOHM010000411.1, on the reverse strand, counting down.
GCCGAACGTGAGCACGGGCTCGTGCTGGATGCCCTTGTGCCCGTAGGCGCCCACGAGCTCTTGGGTGAGCACGCGCCCGCCCGTCACCACGCGCACGCGCGCACCAAACGCGCTCTTCGCCGAAGCCGCCGCGCCACCCTTGCCTTCGAGCGCCACCTGAACCCACCCAGGCCCGGCCTCGCGATCGATCGTGTGGTTCTCGTACAGGTGCACCTCGGGCCCCTTCGGCCAGTCGCGCGCGCAGTCGCGTGCGGTGGACGAACCGACGACCACGTCGAGGTCGCCGTCGCGATCGAAGTCCGCGATCGCCATGCCGTTGGTGCATGCATGATGCAAACCAACCGCCGCGCCGACCTCTTCGAACGCCGTAGCCTGCACGGCCTTCTGCCGGAACACGAGGCTCCAGTTGCCCGGGTAATCGCTCGCGCCGACGAGCAGGTCGAGGCGTCCGTCGAGGTCGAGATCGGCGGCTGCGGCGTGGATTCCGCCTTCGTTCCAGTCGCTCGTCGGATGAGGCCACTCGAGGCCCGTCGCGGGGCGCCCCGGGCGCGAGAACTTCACGGGCACACCGTCGACCGCTCCGTCGTTCACGAGGAGCTCGCTCGGGTCGCTCGAACCACCGATGTGCCAGTGGACGATCTCGGCGTTGTAGAGATCGTTGCGCCCGTCACCCGTGAGGTCTGCACACACCGTCGTGAACGTGTTGCCGCCGGCGCGCCACGGCTGGTCGTCGCTGCCGGGCGACCACGCGACCGTGCCGCAGGAGACGCGCGGCTCGGCCGCCGAGCACGTGCCCGAGGTCTTGCAATAGCAGCGGTAGAACTCGTTGTCGGCGTAGTCGGTCACCGCGTCCATCGCGTAGCCGCTCGCCGCGCCGATCTCCTCGTAACGCACGGAGCCGCCGTCGCGCGAGGCGCGGTAGAGCTGGTTCGTCTGGCGCCCGTAGGCGGCAACGAGCAGATCGCTCTCGCCGTCGTCGTCGACGTCGCACGCGACCGCGCCGAACGACGGCCGATGGTTCTTGAAGGTGCGCCAGCCCGCGAGCTGCGTCTCGAGGCCCGAGCCCGTGGTCGCGTCGCGGAAGCGGCCCGTGCCGTCGCCCAGGAAAAGACGGGCTTGAAGCCCCGAGTAACCCTGGCCGTACTTCTCGTACCAGTAGCTCACGAAGACGTCGGTGAAGCCGTCGCGGTTCGCGTCGAGCATCGCGAAGGCGCTCGTCGTCGGGAGCTTGTCCGCGGGCACGGATTGAAAGTCGCTCGCCGGGGCGAGCGTGAAGCGACCGCGCCCGTCGTTCAAGAGCACGTCGCTGCGATCGCCGAGGTCGAGCTCGGGCTTCGTGCCGTCGAGCGTGAGGCCGCTCACGATGTCGAGGTCGCCGTCGTTGTCCACGTCGGCTGTCGCCGCGAAGGTGGCCTGACGCAAGACCCCCGCCGCAGCCCCCGCAACGCGCACGGCGCCGTAGTTGCTCGCGACCGTCGCGTCTTCGAAGGTGCGCCCACCGCCCGCGGCAGGCCGGTTCATGAACACGCGCACGAGCTGCTCATTGCCTGGCTTCGACGGATCGCTGCGCGTCACGCCCGCGCGGTGCACGAGGAGGTCCGCGAAGCCGTCGCCGTCGAGGTCCGCCGCCTCGAGCATGTTCCCCCGCGCGGCGAGGTTCGCGTCGTCGAGCTTCCAGCGCACGGTCTCGTCGGTGAACGTGAGCGGACGGGCGCTCGGGTTCGTGCATGCACCCGCGACCTTGGCGTCGACGGGCTCGGGCCCCTCCCCGAGCACCGCATCGACCTTCGCCTTCGCGCTCGGTGAGCTCGCGGTCGGCTCCGAGGACGAGCACCCGACAGACAGCACGAACGAGGCGAGGGCGAGGGACACGGCGCGCATACGCCGAGCGTACCGGAGGAAGCTCCCGGCGCGCGAGGCGAACGCCTACTGCGGCTTCTTCTTGTCGCCGTCGCGGAGCCAGTGGATGGCCCAGCCGAACGCGGCGAAGCCGAAGAAGACGTACGCCTGGTTTTCATGGCCCGGGCGCGTGAGGAGCAGCGCTCCCGAGAGGATGAGCGCCGCGACGACGACGCCCGAGAAGAGGCGACGACCGAGGCGATCGGAGAGCTGCGGGAGATCTTCGAGCGCCACGTGGAGGCTCGTGCGCCCGAGGCGGAGATCGTCGAGGACCTCGCGCAGCTGAATGGGCATGCCCGCGCCTGCACGGCTCACCTGCTCCACCGTGCGCCAGAGGTCGTTGCCGATGCGCTGCGGCGAGTAGCGACGCTTGAGGAGCGAGAAGAAGTGCGGCGCCGCCTCGCCCATGATGTCGAGGTTCGGGTCGAGCTGCTTGCCGATGCCCTCGATGGTCATCAGCGCTTTGCCGACGAGCATGAAGTCCGTCGGGATCTCGATGCCGTACTTGAGCGCGCCGCCCACGAGGTCGCCGATGAGCGCCGAGACCTCGATCTGCGCGATGGGTTTACCCAGGTATTTCTCGGCCAGCGTGGCGACGTACGCGCGGAACTCGCGCATGTCGACCTTCTTCGTGGGGCGGCCGATCTCGTAGAGCGCGTCGGCGACGGCGTAGGGATCGTTGCGGACGGCGGCGACCATGAGGTCGATGGTGCGCTCGCGGAGCTCCGGCGAGAGCCGCCCCACCATGCCCACGTCGATGATGCCGATGACGGGCTCCGCGGGGGTCCCGAGGATGAAGATGTTCCCGGGGTGCGGGTCCGCGTGGAAGAACCCGTCTTCGAAGATCATCTTGATGACGACGCCGGTCGCGCGCTTCGCGATGAGTGGCCCGTCGAAGCCGTCTTCCACGGCCTTGTCGATCTTGCGCCCCTTGAAGAACTCGAGCGTGAGCACCTGGCGCGTGGTCGCCTCGCGGTAGACGCGCGGGAAGCGAACGAGGGGATTGCCCGAGAAATTCTGGGCAAACCGCTCACCGTTGTCGGCTTCGACGAGGAAGTTGAGTTCACTCGTGATGCTCTGGTCGAACTGCTTCACGAGGCCCACGGGCGAGTAGATGCGGGTCTCGGGGATCGCACGCTCGAGCGCCGCGGCGAGGATGTGCAGGATGTCGAGGTCGCGCGCGATGGTGGGCGCGATGCCGGGACGCTGCACCTTCACGACCACCTCCTCGGGACCTTCGGACCCTTGGATGGTTGCAAGATGCACCTGCCCGATCGACGCGGTGGCGAGGGGCTTCGGGTTGAACGAGAGGTACGCCTCCTCGAGCGGCTTGCCGAGCGAGGTCTCCACCTGCACCTTGATGTCTTCGAAGGCGACCTGCGGCACGGAGTCTTGGAGCTTCTTGAGCTCGACGACGAGCGGCTCGGGCAGGATATCGCCTCGCGTCGAGACGATTTGCCCGAGCTTGATGAACGAGGGACCGAGGTCTTCGAGCACGAGGCGCAAGCGCACGTAGGGCGAGATGGTCGCGCGCTCGCTCTCGCCTTGCGCGATGTCCCCTTCCGGGAGCTCCGCGGCGCCTTCCGCCGCGTCGTCGGTCTTCGAGGCCCGACCGATTCCGAGGCGTTGCACGACCTCTCCGAAGCCGTGCCGCGCGAGCACGAGGCCGATTTCACGGAGGCGGACGAGGTCGCGGACAGCGGTGACGACGTTCATGGGCGAGATCTTTCAGGGACCGAAGCGGAAGGAGAGCTCGGGGCCAACCGTGTACTGAGGGCCGGAGGCGTAGTGGTACGAGGCCGAGGGGAGCTTCGGCAGCGCGTTCGGATCGACCCCTGCCGGAAGCGCCCCCGCCACGAGATCGGTCGCGAGCGAGTCGCCGGGTCGCGAGCGGAAGTCGTTGCCGGCGGTCTCGAGGATGCCCACGACGGAGACCATGAGCCAGCTCGTCGAGCCGATGCGGAAGCCGATGCCGAGGTCGGCGGTCACCGCCGGCGAGAGGACCTTTTCGATGTTGGCTTCGGGCACCTTGCCGAGGCTCGCGAGCGCCGGATCGTCGATCTCGGCCTTGCGGTACAGGAAGCCCCAGCGGTAGCTCGCGCCTGCACCGACGGCGCCCGTGAACGAAACCGCCGAGGTCTTCGCGGTCGCACGCACTTGGAGTGAGGCGAGCGCGCCGGCGCGCACGAACGTGAAGGACTCCGTGCGTGCGGGAGCCGCTGCGCTCACGCCGCCTGCCGCGAGGACGTTCCCGTCGAACGAAGCCTTGCCCGCGTAGTAGTCCGAGAGGCCCGCCATGCGGAGCTCGAAGCCGACCGGGTCGAAGTCGTAGCCGATCGTGCCGGTGAGGCCTCCGCCAATCGGCTTCGACATGGTGCACGCGTAGGCGCCGAGGCCGAGGCAACCGATCTCGGGCTCGCTGCCCGCGCCCTTCGGCGCGAGCGTTCCGAGGAACCCGAAGCTCCCGTACCAGCCGGAGTTCGGAGCCACGTAGCCGTCGTCGACGAGCGCGGCGGTCGGCGGGGCCTCGAGGAGCACCTCTTGCTCGAAGACCTCTTGGTCGTGGAGCACCACCTCGCGACGCCACGGCTGCTGACCCTCGTGCGTGACCTCGACGCGGTGCACCCCGAGGCGCACCTGGCCTTCGTACGCGCCTTCGCCGACCACCGCGCCGTCGAGGCGGACGACGCCCTTGCCGTCTTTGGTGCGAATACGGAGCGTCGCCGCGAGGGGGCGCGAGCGCAGCTCGAGGTCCACCGTGCGACCGCGCGGCACGTCGATCTCCTGCTCGGGCGCGCTGCGATCGATGCCTGCGCCCGCGACCTTGTGGAGCCCCGGCGCGACGTCGCGCTCGAGCGGCGTGGCCCCCACGTCGACGCCGTCGATCACGACATGGATCGGCTGCCCGTCTGCGTCCCGCACGCGCAGCGTGCCCACGGCGGACTCGCGCACGAGCACCGCCGACACCACCGCCTTGCCGTCGGGGCCCACGCTCACGGAGCGCAGGAAGGTCTCGTGGCCCGCCTTGACCACGCGCACCTCGTGGGTGCCGATGGTCACGCGGCGCAGCGCAGCGACGGGCGCAAGGCCCACCGACGCGCCGTCGACGAAGACCTCGGCTCCCTCGGGGTCGACGCGGAGCGAGAGAAAACCCGTCTTCTCCGAGAGACGCGCGCGCGCATCTTCGAGGGCTGCGCGGTCCGCGGCGGCGGCCGCTTCGAGCGCCGCCGAGACGATCTCCCAGGCCTCACCGAAGCGACCTGCGGCTTCGAGGTCTTTGGCGCGCTGGAGCGGAGCCTCCGCTGCGGTCACCTCGGCGGGCGCGGCGTGCACCACCGCGCTGGGAAGGACCGTGAAAAGCGAGAGCGCGAGGAGGGAGCGACGGAGAACCATGCGGGCCGCCGCAGGCTACGCCGCATGAGCCTCCTGCTCAATCGTTGCGACGCAAAAGAAGGCGCAGCGCCTCGAGCGGGTCGAACCCGAGCCCGCCCTCGAGCTTGCCCACTCCCAGGACTTTTCCGAGCGCTGCGCCGATGCCTCTCACGGCCGGCGTACCGAGGCCCGTGGGGTCGACGCGCGGGAGCACGCGCGAGGCAGGCTCGAAGAGCACCCGCGCAGCGTCCGCGAGGAGCCCGAGCGCGAGCACGGGCGGCATCGGGGTGACCACCACGTCGCGCACGGCGACGGCGCGCGCCCAGGCACCGGGGCTCGCGTCGGTTTGAAGCTGCAAGAAGACGTCGCGATCGACGAAGACGCCGAGGTGCAGCGGCCCGTACCGGAGCTCGGACGCGCGCGCGAGGTGGCGGTAGTCGCGACGCCAGTCGCCCGACATGTGGCCGAGCAACGGGCGGAGCTCGTCCGGGCCCGCGAAGAGATCGAACGCCTTGCCGCGACGCCGCAGCAGCATGGAGGTGTCGAGGTCCCCCTCATGAAAGACGCCGAGCAAGAGGCTCTTTCCGTCAGGGCACAGGATGTCGAGGGCCTTCTGGACCATCGCCTCGGTCGGCACGCGCACGCCCGCGAGACGGTTCGGCCACAGCGCGATGCTCCCCTCCGTGAGGAGCTCGTCGCCGATGGTCGCGAACGTGAGCAGCTGCGCCGTGAGGTCGTCACCGCGGCGCGTGCGCTGCGCCCAGCGGTCCATGAAGGTCTCGAGGGCGCCCTCCTTCGCGACGAACACCCAGCTCGCGCGCTCTTCGGCGGCGAGCGCGCCGAGGTCCACGGGCCACGCGCGCCCGGGCACACGACGACCACGCTCCGAGTGCACCATCTTGCGCACGACCTTCCCGTCGTGGACGACGAGCAGCCCCCCGCGACGGCGCGAGGCCTCTTGCGTGGGCGCGGCGCGTGGCTTCCAAAGCGCCAGAAAACGCTCCCAATCCCGCGAGGTGAAGCCCTCGAAACGTACGTCGTTCGTCAGCATGGCGGCTCGTTCCCGGGAACTCTACACGAAAGGCTTCGTGCTGATCCTTCGGAGGCTCCCGATCGCAATGCGGTTCGCGTCGAGGCACTCGGGCACGAGGTGCGGCACGTCGGAGCGAAGCTCTTCTTCGAAGAGCGTGCCGAGCACGTGGGCGCGCAGCGCACGAATGACACCAGCGTGCGACACGACGAGCACGTTGGCGCCGTCGAGCTCGGACTGGCGGCCTTTGTACCAAGCCTCCACGCGGTCTTGCATCTGGTGCAGGCTCTCGCCGCCGGGGGCAGGCAAGAACTCCCACTCCGCCTGCCAGCGCACGAAGCGCGCGTGATCGCGGCGCTCGATCTCCGCAAAGGGGAGGCCTTCCCACAAACCGAAATCGATCTCGCTGAGGCGCGCGTCAACCTGGAAGGGCACACCGAGGCGGTGCGCGACGGCTTCGGCGAGATCGCGGGCGCGAGCAAGCGGCGATGCCCAAATGGCCTGCATCTTTGCGTCGCCGAGGCGCTCGACGACAAGCTCCGCGGCGGGCACGGCCGCGACCTTGAGCGGCACGTTCGACCGGCCGTAGCAAATGCCCTCCACCGCGGCGGGGGCGTGACGGCAAGTCCAAATCGCCATGGGCGATGGACCATGCGCGGGCGTCACGCGGAACGCAAGCGATCGCCGCCGCGCGGCGCACCGCGCTCAGCCTTCGTTCGCGCCCACGCCGAAGAGCACGAAAAGGAAGCTCGAGGACGGCAGAATCATGAAGTCGAACGTGCGGAGATCGAAGCTGCCGGTGCCCGGATTGTACTTTTGCTTCGAGAACCCGAAGGCAGGACCGAAGGTCATCGTCGAGTCGCCTTCGCCAAGCGGCACGAACGTCCCTGCCTGCGCGCCCGCGTGGATACCCCACCCCTCTTGCTGCAAGCTCTGCGCGTCTTGCTCCCCGAACGAGAGCCACTGAACCCCGGCAGACACCCCGAGCGTGAGCACACCGGAGGTCGAGGAGTCGGTGGTTCCGCCCGAGCACCGCCCGGCGATGCACGTGCGGGGGGTTTGGGTTTCGACCTTGGTGAGGCCGATCGTGGCCTGCGGCTGCGCGAAGAGGCCGAGCCACGTGCCGCCGCTCGTGCCTGGGAAGGTGCCACCCGTGAGGTAGCGCGCGTTCACGCCGAGATTGAACCCGGCGAGGCTCACGTTCTCACCGGTGCCGAAGATCATCGACAGCGAGGCGCCCGTCGTCGTCGCCCCGGTGCGCGGCACCGTCACGGCGCGAGCGCGCTCTTCTTCGACGTGGAGCGAGAGTCCGCCCTTGTCCGCGTTCGCGTCGGTCGTGCGCATGCACACTTCGCCGGGCTTGCCCGCACAAGCGCGCTCGTCGTGAACCGCGACCGCGGAGCGTGTCGTACCAAGGCCGCTCACGGCGACGTGGGTTTGAGGGGCAGTCGGGGCAGCGAGCGCGGGCTCGGGAGCTTGCGGTGCGGGCTGCGCACCGGCTCCCGAGGAGCCATTCGCGACCGCACGCACGGGCGGCCGCGCACAGGCCGCAAGAACGACGAACACCAAACAAATCGAACGCGGCATGGTCATGTGCCCTCGTGGCGCGCCGCTACCCCATCGATACGATCGGAACCAACGAAAAGAATCGCGGCTGCCACGATTCGACATCCCGCGAGTGGCGCAAACCGGGCTCGATCCGTCGGTGCGGCGTCGACTCCGAAAGAGAGGACGTATGCGGCTGATTTACAGCGCGCGCGCCAAACGCCTGGCTCGCCTCACGGCCCCCACCAGAGGAGCTCCTCGAAGAGCGCCTGCTTGTTCTGTGCAAAGTGCAAGCGCACCCGCTGCGCGAGGAGGTCCGACCCGTCGCCGATGACCTCGGCGCGGGGCTCGGGGAACGTGTCGCACGGGACGAAGAGCGACCCTTCGAAGCCCTTGGGACCGAGCCAAAACGCACCGAAGCCGCCCTCGGCAAGGCCGCTCATGAGGACCATGCGACCGGCGCCGATCACCGCGAGGTCGAGGTAGCGAAAGCCATACGCCTCGAAGCGCTCCGGCGAAGGGAAGTCGGCCCCGAGATCGCTCAGCTCCGGCAGGTGCGCGCGGAGGTACTTGTGGAGCAGGTCGTAGCGGACCTTCGCGAGGCGCGGCAGCTTGCGCTCGCCGGTCACGAAGACGGGCCACGCGGCCACGTCGACCGTGGGGCGTTCGACGAAGCGGCGGTAACGATCGCTCAGCGAACTCGCGCCCACGCCGCTCTCGGGTGGCGTGAGCGCCCGGAGAAACCAGGAGAAGAGCGCGAGGTCTGCTTCGCCTGCGGCCGAGCGCAGGTGCACGAAGCTCTCCCAGAGCGGGTTGCGGAAGCGCCAGCTGCCGCCGTGGGCGCGCACGATCACCTCGCCGAGCCACGCCACCCCGTGAAGCACGAAGGGCACGAGCTCGTTCTTCGCGAGGAGCTCGTCGCGGAGCTCCGGGCCGACCACGGTGGAGAGACGGTGGACGCTCGCGTCGTCGAACGCAAGCGGCGGCAGCTCGGGGCGCATCGCCTGAACGCCGCGAACGAAGGTCTCGGCAAACGCGCCCATGCGCGCGGGAAACTCCGGGTTATTTCCTGGGTTCGCGTCGGTGGTGCGCGCCGCCGCGAGGTTCGCCCGCACGTCGCTCGGGTAGTGCGGCCAAAAGGAATCGCGGAAGAGCTGCTCCGTATCCATGACTCCCTGCGCTAACGCATCGCTGCATCGTTGGCGAGAACGCCCTCGCGTCACCGCGAAAGGCTAGACGGCGCAGCGCCGATCGCGGAAAGAGGAGTCCATGCGCGTCGTCATCACCGGCTCCAACCGCGGCATCGGCCTCGAGTTCGTTCGTCACTTTCTCAAGCGCGGCGACACCGTGCACGCGCTCTGCCGCAGCTCGTCGGCCGAGCTCGACGCCCTCGCGAAGTCTTCGCGCGAGCTCTACGTGCTCCACGGCGTCGACGTCTCGTCGCCCGACGCAAGCCACCGCGTGCTCGATCACCTCGGCAACGAGACCATCGACATCCTCGTGCAGAATGCAGGCATCTTGGAGCGGGAGCCGAAGCTCGCTCCGAGCATCGAGAGCATCCGCGATCAGCTCGAAGTGAACGCGATCGGCCCCGTGCTCCTCACGGTGGCGCTCCTGCCTCGCCTCCGCGCGGGCTCGAAGGTCACCTTCGTCACGAGCCGCATGGGGTCCATCGGCGACAACGCCTCCGGCGGCTACTACGGCTACCGCATGAGCAAGGCCGCGCTGAATGCGGGCGCCGTCTCGCTCGCGCGCGACTTCGCTCCGCTCGGTATCGCCGTGGGCATCGTGCACCCGGGCTACGTGCAGACCTCCATGACCGGCGGCCACGGCGACATCGACGCCGCCACGGCCGCGAAGCAGATCATCGAGCGCATCGACCAGCTCGACATGGGCCGCAGCGGGAAGTTCCTTCACGCGAACGGCGCCGAGCTCCCCTGGTGAAGAGGCTCACCGCGGCGCGCAACCGGTGAATCGCGAGGGCCGTAAGGACCCACGCATTCGTCAACGCGCCGGCTGCCCTTTCGTGGTCGGGTCGAACTTGAACCCGAAGGGCAAGAGCTCCGCCATCGAGCTCATTTGCTCGACGCGCTCTCCGCTCGGCAGCTCCGTGACGGCCAACACGTGGAGGTCGTCCGCAACCTCGTTGAGCGTTTGGCGGCATAGGCCGCATGGCATCGTCGGCTTCACGTCGTGCGTGGCCACGACGCACGCGATCGGCGCGCGACCACCGCTCGCGATCATGGCGGCGACCGCGTTGCGCTCGGCGCACACGGTGCCTCCGTACGAGGCGACCTCGACGTTGCAGCCTGCATGCATCGAGCCGTCTTCGAGGACGAGCACGGCGCCGACGCGGTAGCCCGAGTAGGGCGCATGGGCGCGCTCCCTCACTTCGAACGCCTTGACGACGGCGGCGTCGAGCTCCGCGCGCGTGAGGGGGCGGCTCAACCCGCGCCCCCCGCCGCCTCGATGAACGACCCCACGAGCTTCACGAGCTCGGCGCGACGCGCGCGCGCCACGGCCTCGACCTCGCTGTGGTCGAGCGGAACCGGCGAGATGCCCGCGGCGAGGTTCGTGATGCAGGAGAGCCCCGCCACGGGCACGCCCATGTGCCGGAGCGCGATCGTCTCGAGCACGGTCGACATGCCCACCGCGCGCGCACCGAAGGTGTGAAGCATGCGGATCTCGGCGGGGGTCTCGTAGGAGGGTCCGAGGAGCCCCGCGTAAACGCCCTCGCGCATGGGAAGCCCCTGCGCCGCGCCGAGACGCACGAGCGTGTCGCTCAAGCCGGCGTCGTAGGCCGCGGTCATGTCGGGGAAGCGCGGCCCCACGCGGTCGTCGTTGAGGCCG
>CAIOHM010000410.1 GCA_903858055.1 uncultured delta proteobacterium | reverse complement strand
GTGGCGCTCCGCGGCGCGAGCGACGCGCTCTACCTCCCGGTGGCCCATCGTGCGCTCGGGGCGCCGGCCGCGCTCACGGAGGAGGATCGCGTGCGCCTCGCGGAGGCGATGGGCGCGCGCGCACCCGGTACGACGGTCGTCTTCGATCGGTCCGCGCTCGACGCGGTCACGGGCTTCGCCGCGGGGAAGGCGATCGACGACGCGCAGCTGCTCGCGTACCTCGCGGACCCGGATGCGCCGCGCACGCGTGAGGCGTTCGCGGAGCTGGCGCGGGTGTCCCTCCCCGAAGAGCCGGCCGCAAAGAAGAAGGTCGCGGGTGAGCCGCTCGATCTCCAACCGCTCGAGGTGACGGCCAAGCGCGCAGCATGCGAGGCTGCGTACCTCTTCACGGTGGCGCCGCGTCTGCGTGCGCGTGTGGAGGCGGCCGGTGTTCGCCGCGTGCTCGAAGAGGTCGATCGCCCGCTGCGCGCGGTGCTCTCGGCGATGGAGGAGCGAGGCGTCGGCGTCGACACGGCGGAGCTCGCGCGGCAAGCTTCGTCCGCGCGCGCGGCGCTCGCCGACCTCGAAGCGAAGGCCGAGCGCATCGTCGGGAAGCCGATTTCGCTGCGATCCCGCAATCAGCTCGAGGCCGTCTTCTTCGACGATCTGGGGCTGCCCGTGCTCAAGAAGACGCCGAAGGGTGGGCGATCCATCGACGCCGAGGTCCTCGAGGAGCTCGCGGAGAAACACGAGCTGCCGCGCGTGGTGCTCGAGCACCGTGAGCTCGACAAGCTCCTCGGCACGTACCTCGAGGCGCTGCCGACCTACGTGAACGTGCGCACGCGCCGCATTCACCCGCGCTTCGATCAGACGAACACGGCGACGGGGCGCCTCGCGTGCCACGACCCGAACCTGCAGAACGTGCCGATTCGCACCGAGCTCGGGCGCCGCGTGCGCGACGCGTTCGTGGCGCAGCCGGGCAAGGTGATCCTCTCGGCGGACTACTCGCAGATCGAGCTCCGCGTGCTCGCGCACCTCTCGGAGGACGAGGCGCTCATCGACGCCTTCGCGAGCGGCCACGACATTCACCGCGCGACGGCCGCGAAGATGTACGGGCTCACGCCCGAGGCGGTGACGAGCGAGCAGCGTCGCAGCGCGAAGGCGATCAACTTCGGCGTGCTCTACGGGATGGGCGAGTGGGCGCTCGGGCGTCAGCTCGGCATCGCTCGCGACGACGCGCAGCGCTTCATCGCGAGCTATTTCGCGGCATACCCGAAGGTTTCGGGGTGGCTCGACGGCGTCGTGGCGAAGGCGCGCGAAGACGGCTGCGTGCGCACGTTGGATGGGCGTGTGCGCTTTCTGCCAAACCTACGCTCGACCAACCGCGTGCTCCGCGCCGAGGCCGAGCGCATGGCGAAGAACTCGCCGATCCAAGGCACCTCCGCCGACATCCTCAAGCGTGCGATGATCGCGCTCGAGGCAAACCCGGCGCCAGGTGCGGCGATGATCCTCACGGTGCACGACGAGCTCGTCTTCGAGGTCGACGCGCGCGAGGCGGAGCGCGCGGCGGAGCACGTGCGGTCGTTGATGGAGCAGACCGTGAGCCTGCGTGTGCCGCTCGACGTCCAGGCCGGGTTTGGTCCGCACTGGGGCGCGGCCCACCGCTGACGGCCGCCGCGGCGCCCGAGCGTCGTCGCTGCAAGAATCGCTTGCCAGCGAAAAACCTTGCGAAACGTGTGGGGACCGATGAACGGTGATCCATGCGCGCGCGTGCTTCTTCGCTCTGGGCCGTCCTTTCCCTCGCTGCTTTTGCGGCTTGCTCGAGCACCGGAGCGGACGAGATCGTCGACGATCTCGACGCGGCTCCTCGTCGCGACGCCGCCGCGCCGCCCGTCGATGCCACGTCTCCTGCGACGGATTCGAGCGTGCCGGCGATCGACTCCAGCGCCCCGGTGGTCGACTCGAGCGTGCCCGCGCTCGACGCAGGGTCGCCGGTCGTCGACGCAGGGAGCCCCGCGCTCGACGCAGGGAGCCCCGCGCTCGACGCAGGGAGCCCCGTGGTCGACGCGGGACAGCCGGTCGCCGACACGGGAGCGCCGGTGATCGACGCGGGGTCGCCCGCCGTGGACTCCGGTGCGCCGCGCGTCGACGCGGGGACACCGGTGATCGACGCGGGAACGCCGGTGGTCGACGCAGGCCCGACGGTCGCGATTGGTGCAACCTGCACGGGTGCCACGACGGACTGCCGCCTCGCGTCGCCGCTCGCAGGGTACTGCTCGGGCAGCAGCCCGACGCCGAGCTGCATGGCCACGGGCTGCGCGATCACGAGCCCGACCGCGGTGGACTACTGCGACTCGAACCGTGGCATTTGTCTCTCAGGAGGCACGAGCAACTACTGCGTTCAGAAGTGCGCCTTCGGCAACAGCACCGCCGCGCCGACCGGCTGCACGGGCGTGAACACGTGCAACGCCTACGGGTTCAGCCGTGACACGGCGGGGGTGGTCTCCGGCGTCGGCTTCTGCCTCGGCACGTGCACGGCCACGGCCGAGTGCCCCACCGGCTTCATCTGCCAGGTCGAGACGGGCGTGTGCACCACCTCGGCGAACTACCGCACCTACACGCTTGCGGTCGGGTCGACGTGCACCGCGGGCACGACCACCACGTGCAACTGCCTCGGCCGCACGGGGCAATCGGGCGTGTGCACGAAGGCGTGCATCGTGGGCCGCACGGGCACCTGCAGCACGGGCTTCGCGTGCTCGCCGGACGTGCCCAAGACCTTCAGCGACGGCTCGACGGCCTTCACCGCGACCCCGAACGGCCTCTCGGGCAACTGCCTCAAGAACTGCACGGTGAACGCGGACTGCCCCACGGGCACCTATTGCGACACGAACGACACCGCGGGCAAGGTCTGCAAGCCGAACCCGTGAGTCAGCGCGCCTCGACCTCGAGGCGCCGACCGTCGGTGAACTGCACCGAGCCCCGGCGAGCGCGCTCGTCGCACGTGATGACGAAGACCTCGTCGTGACGCTCGCTCGCCGCAATACGGACGGTGAGGGAGCCCGCGATGTGCGCCGGGTTTCGCGCGAGGGCCTGGCTCAGGTAGCGACGCAAGAGGGCCTCGACGGCCACGGCGCTGCGATCGTGCGACGAGCTCGCGACGGTGACACGGGGCACGCTCTCACCGTCGGCGCTTGCGTCGTAGGTGAGTGCAACCTGCACGAACCCGTCGCCGAAGAGATCGGAGCGCGCGCTCAGGCTTACGAGCACGGCACGCAACGGGAGCGTGCCGAAGAGGGACTCGGCCGCTCCTTCGCTCGAGGTTTCGCTCGAGGTTTCGCTCGAGGTCGCACGGGCGGTCTCGTCGGGAGAGGCGTGCGCGTCGCGTGGCGCAAGGCCCGGGGCATGAGGGGAGGGGGCGTGCGTTTCCTCCCGCCGGCGCGGGGTCGCCCCTTCGGACGCGGAGGGCGAGGGCGAAGGTGGAGCCGCGGGCCGTGCTTCGTGGGGCGCGACCGTGGGGGCGCCTTCCACGAGGAGGGGCACCAAGCGCTCGTCGGTTCCTGGGTTCGTGCTCGTGGGCGCTACGCGGTGAAGGCCTCGCCACATGGCGCCGGCGACGGCCGCGTGCACGCCGAGCGAAAGCAGCAGGAATGCGCCGCGACCCATGGCGACACTCTGTGCCACGAGGCGCGCGGGGGCAAGGCGAGCCTTCGCTCCAGCGCCGTTCGAGGGTACACACGAGGCATGAGCGTCTCGCCCGCCTCGAGCCATGCCGCGCGCGTGAGCGTCATCGCTGGCGTCGTGGTGCTCCTCGCGAAGACCTACGCCTGGCACGCGACGGAGTCCGTGGCGCTCATGAGCGACGCGCTCGAGTCCATCGTGAACGTGGTCGCCGCGAGCCTCGTCGTGTGGGCGCTCGAGTTTTCGAAGCAGCCCGCCGACGACGAGCACCCGTGGGGACACGGCAAGGCCGAGTACTTCTCTGCGGGCGTCGAAGGCACGCTCATCGTGGTCGCGGCGATCGCCATCGTGCGCGAGGCGGTCGTCACGCTGCGAAACCCGCTCGCACACCTGCACCTCGGTCTCGGCCTCGTGGTCTCCTTGGGCGCGACCCTCGTGAACCTCGCGCTCGGTGTGTGGCTCCGCCGCGTCGCTGCGGAGACGCACTCGCCGGCGATCCTCGCCGACAGCAAGCACGTGCTCGCGGACGTGGCGACCACCGGCGGCGCGCTCCTCGCGCTCGTGCTGGTGAAGGTCACAGGGCTCCAGTGGCTCGATCCGGTCATCGCGATCGCGGTCGCGGGCCACCTGCTCCACGAGGGGATCGAGGTCGTGAAGGGCGCGGCGTCGGCGCTGCTCGACGAGGCGGTGACGGGTGAGCAGCTCACGAGGCTGCGCGCGGCGATCGACGGCGAGTTGACCGGCGACGAGAGCGTGCACGACCTCCGCACCCGCCGCGCCGGCGCGCGTATTTTCGTGGAAATTCACCTCGTGGTGCCCGCCGAGAGCACGGTGCTCGACTCGCACGCGCGCTGCGACGCCCTCGAGGAGGCGGTGGCCCGTGCGGTTCCCGGCGCGGAGCTCACGGTGCACGTGGAACCCGACGTGGCGCCGCATTCGGGGCCCGGGCGTTGAGCGTTTTCCCTCGAACGCCGGTGCGCGCAGAGTGAAGCGCGTGGCTTTCGGTCGAGTTGAAGTCCAGCCCACATTGGAGAAATCGCTGGTGTTCGGGTGGCGGGCGCGCGACGCTTCAAGCGCCTGCGCCGTGTGCCGTTCACGTCGCTTGCCCGCCCATGCGAAAAATCACCGTACCCCTCGCCGCCCTCGCCCTCGCCGCCTGCAGCGCCCCGCCCGCGGGGGCGCCCGACGAAGCGGGTGCAGACTACACGTCGAAGTCCGGTGAAGGCGACGACCTCGGCGCGCTCTTCGGGGTCTCGAGCGCG
>CAIOHM010000409.1 GCA_903858055.1 uncultured delta proteobacterium | reverse complement strand
TAGCGAGGAGCAGCCCGACGACGGCGAGCGGGCTGTAGCCGACCAGCAGCGCCGCATAACCGCCCAGCGACAGGAGGGTCTCGACGAGGTGAAACGCGTCGGTGGCCATGGCGACGGGTCGCGACGACGCCTCGCGCCGCGCGCGCGTTAGCTTGTCGTAGAACTCCGAGTCCTCGAAGTGGGACAGCTCGAGGGTCAGCGCCTTCGCCAGAATGGCGACGTTGAGGTCGATCCCGAGCCTCGCCCCCAACAGAGCGCGGACCAGGGAGAGCCCGCGCTGCACGGACGCGACGAGCACCACGAGCCCCAACTCGAGGAGCACCGCCCGCAGCGTGCGTGGGCCGTTCTGCGCCACGACGCCGTCGATGATCTGCTTGCCGACCCAGGCGATGCCGACGGGCACGAGCGCCCCGAGGAGCGTGAGCGCACCCAGCGCGACGGTGAGCGGGCGCGAAGTCCTCCACACGAGGCCGAGCGTCCGGCGAAGATGGGTCAGCGTCAGGCGCACCCCGCCAGACAGTGCCGCGGCCTGACCGGGTTGAGGCGCGCTCATGGTCGGCCCCGCAGCCCCCTTTGTTCGGAGCGGCACAGAGCGGCGACGTCGACGGGATGGTGCAGGCAAAGGCGCTCCATCCGGGCACCGTAGCGCATGGCGCGCGTCCAGCGCAGGAACGAGGGACCGCCGCGGACGGGGTGCTGCGTTTCCACGCGCTTTCGCCGCCGACGCCCGCGGAGCTGGCGCGTGTGGCGGTGCGGAAGCCTTCGGGCGCGCACGACGAGTTCCGGTCAGCCCTTCAGCGTGCCTCGGCGAACTCGCTGAGCCCGAAGAGCGCGGGGCCTTTGCGTGCGCCGTCCACGATGCCGAGCCC
Source organism: uncultured delta proteobacterium (assembly GCA_903858055.1). Classification (GTDB taxonomy): domain Bacteria; phylum Myxococcota_A; class Polyangia; order Polyangiales; family Polyangiaceae; genus CAIQDA01. Next base: position 14,384 of record CAIOHM010000409.1, on the reverse strand, counting down.
TTCCTCGCGTGCAAAGAGGCAGCACTCGGTGCCCGCCGGGAACTCGCGGCACGCCTCGGGTCGGTAGTCGTAGACCCCGCACATGCCTTTCTTCGTGAGGGCGGCGCAGCGTCCGTCGGCGAGGAGCGTGAGCACGAGGCGGCCGTCCTTGCGCTTCACGCGATCGACGAAGGTCTTCGGCGCGCCCGACCGGAGGCGCTTCATGTCCGCGGCGTCGAGCACGACGTTGTTGTTCTTGCAGCACGCGCCGCAGGCGACGCAGTCGAGGCTCATGGCGCGCGTGGGCGTCGTGTGCGTCGCGTCGCGGATTCCCCAGGTCTCCACGATGGGAAGGTCGTCGCCCTTGAGGCTCACGACACCGAAGCCCGCGAACGGGCCCTTGCTCGCCACGAGGAGCTTGCGACGACCGAGGTCATACGCCGCCCATTTGCCGTAATCTTCAGGATTGTTCGCGGCTGGTTTCGGTACGACGAGCCAAGCCTTCTTGGCGCTCGCCCACACGATGGCGTGACCGCCGGCGCGCACCCAGGCGAGCGCGTTGGCTTCGAAGGCCGCGCGGAAGCTCCGCACCACGGGGCGCACCTTGCGAACGGCGTAGGGCGAGCGCGGGTTCGAGGAGGGGTGCGCGGTCACTTCTTCTTGCCCTTCGAAGCGGATTTCTTCTGCGCTGCGCGCTCCTCTTCCTCGGCTTCGGCGGGCTTCTCGAGGCTCACGAGGCGCTCGACCGCGCGGTCTTTTCCGCTCCACGGCGGCACGATGAGGAGCTTGTAGGCGCCCTCGATGCAGCGACCCGTGGGGGTGTCGTCGAAGGCGTCGTCGACGAGGACGTCCTTCACGCGACCGGAGGCGTGGTTCAGCACGATCGTGACCGTCGCCGTGCCCCAGGGGCCCGCGAGGCGCCCCTCGGCGTTGCGGGTCTTGGCGCAGTTGTCTTGCGCCTGGCGTGTGGCGCGCGTGATGACGAGGTTCACGGCCTCTTCGTCGTAGCTCGTGTCCGCCACGGCGGGCGCGGCGAGGGTGAGCGCAGAGGCGAAGGCGAGGACAGGGCGAGCGCGAACGATCATGGAGCTTCCGTGGTCGAAGCTTTATCGAAGGAACCCTCGAGGCGGAAGACGCCACCGCTCGGGGTGAGCTCGATGCGGAACGACTCGAGGACGGCGACGACGCGAAGGAAGAGGTGATGGCGAACGCGCTCGAACGTGACCGCGTCGATCGCGTGGAAGTAACCCTTTAGCTCGACCTCGAAGCCTGCGGGCCCAATGCGCGCGATCGTGGCGGCGTGGCCTTCCCCGAGGCGGTTCGGGTGGCTCGCGACGAGCTCGTCGAGTTCGTCGAGGAGCTTCGGGAGCTTGCCGGCGGCCGAGAGGGGGATCGGCAGGGAGGCTGCGAGCAAGAAGCGGTCGCGCGGCGCGCTGTTCTCGATGCGCATCTCCGCGACCTTCGCGTTCGGCATCGAGACGACCGAGCGGCTCTCGGTGCGAATGCGCGTCGATCGAATGCCGACGGCTTCCACGACGCCCTTTACGCCGTCGATGTTCACCGCGTCGCCGATGCGGAACGGCTGATCGAGGCCGATGGCCGCGGCGCCGAAGAGGTTTTCCACGGTCTTTTGCGCGGCGAGAGCGAAGGCGAGACCTCCGATGCCGAGGCCTGCGAGGAGGCTGCCGACCTGGTAGCCGAGGTTCGAGAGCGTGACGATCACGCCCAAGATGACCAGCGCGAGCTTCGACATCTTCGTGATGAGCGGCAGGAGCCCCGCCTCGAAGAGCGGCAAGTGCCCGAGCGTCGTGTGGCTCGCGCGGTTCACGACGATGTCGACGCTGCGCGCGCCCATCCACAGCACCGACACCTCGGCGGCCGAATTGATGACGCCGCGCACGACGGCGTAGCTCTCGGGATCGAGCGCGAGGAAGCGTACGAGGTTCATCGCCGCGACCGCCGCCACGAGGTACTGGAGCGGAGAGACAATCGACGGGAGCTGGTCGGTCTCGCCGTAAACGCGCGTGAGCGCCCGGTGACTCACCTTCACGAAGGCGACGGCCACGCCGCGCGCGAGCGTGACGAGCGCGGGGACCCCGAACGCCAACGCGAGCCACTGCCAGAGCAAGAGACCGAGCGGCCCCTCACGAAGCAGAACCACCGGGAGAAAAGGGCGAATCCAGCGATCTTCGAGGGTCTCGTACCACGCGTGGATGCTCCGCACCGTGGGGCGGGAGAAGAGCCAGCGCGAGCCCGCATCGTCCTTGTGGCGCATCAGGCGCACGCCGTGGCCGCCTTGGCTCCCGGCGTGAGGAATCCGCGCGACCTCGTCGATGCCCACGCCGAGCGAGTCCGTGCCGTCTCCGTCGCTGAGCGCGGAGAAATCGTCGTCCTCGAGCGTCGTGTAGCGCCGAAGTACCGCGTCGAGTTCCAGCGCGAGCCGTGCGGCCTCTTGAGGCGAGGTGCTCTTCGGGAGGTCGAGCCACTTCGAGGCCTCGCCATAGTGGCCGAGGCGGCAGTCCTTCGAGAACGCCTGCCAAGCCGCGCGAGGCGAATCGGGGTCGACGCGCACGGGCTCGGCGGTCACGGTCTGCGGCGTGGCGGGCACCGCGTCGGCGAGCGAGGGCGCGGCCGCAAGGAAGAGGGCGAGGGCGGCACCGAGAGGCGCGAGCGGGGGGCGAGGGGAAGGGCGCGTGGTCATCGGTCCGTGAGGCCGTAGTCTTTGAGCTTGTAGAGCAGGGCGCGGTGGGAAATTTCAAGGAGTTGCGCCGCACGCGTGCGGTTTCCCTTCGTGCGCACGAGGGCGCGCTTGATGAGGATCTGCTCGACCGCGGCGACGGTCTTCTTGATCGAGATCTCGCCGCTCGCGAGCTGCACCTGCACCGGGTCGAGGCTCTCGCGGATGCGCTCGGGTAGATCGGTCGCGCCGATGACCTCACCCTCGCAGAGGACCATGGCCCGCTCGATGGTGTTCTCGAGCTCGCGCACGGTCCCCGGCCAGGCGTAGTCGAGGAGCACCGCGTGAGCCTCTGCCGTGAGACCGCGGATCGCGAGACCGAGGCGCGCGTTGTTCTTCGCGACGAAGTGATCGACGAGGATCGGGATGTCTTCTTTGCGATCGCGCAGCGGAGGCACGTGGAGCTGGAGCACGTGGATGCGGTAGAAGAGGTCTTCGCGAAAGCGCCCCGCCTTCACCTCGGCGGCGAGGTCGCGGTGGGTGGCCGCCACGATGCGCACGTTGATCGGCAGATCTTTGGAGTCGCCCACGCGGCGAATGAGGTCCTCCTGCACGACGCGGAGCATCTTCACCTGGAGCGCGAGCGGCAGCTCTCCGATTTCGTCGAGGAAGAGGGTGCCTCCGCTCGCCTCTTCGAAGAGCCCGCGGCGGTCGCTCGTGGCGTCGGTGAAGGCGCCTCGCTTGTGCCCGAAGAGCTCGCTTTCGAGGAGATTCTCGGGGATTGCTCCGCAGTTGACCGCTACGAACGGCTGGCTCCGGCGGCTCGAGGTCGCGTGGAGCGCCCGCGCGATGAGCTCCTTGCCAACACCGGACTCGCCGGTCACGAGCACCGTTGTCTTGTAGTCTGCAACCTTCTGTACGCTCTTGAAGATCGCCTCCATGGACTTCGAGCGCGCGAAGAGATCTTCGAAGCGGTTCTCTTGGCGCAGGTGCGCCTTGAGCGCCTTGTTCTCGCGGCGCAGCGTCTCGCGCTCCTCGGCTTTCTTCAGCGAGAGGATGACCTCGTCGCCTCGGAAAGGCTTGGCGATGTAGTCGTAGGCCCCCGCGCGAATCACCTCGAGCGCTTGATCGATGCGGCCGAAGGCGCTCATCACGATGACCGTCGTGTCGAAGCCGCGCGCCTTGATCTCGCCGAGCAGGTCCACGCCGCTCATCTGCGGCATGCGCACGTCGGTGAGCACGAAGTCGGGGCCGAAGCGACCGAGCAGCTCGAGCGCGTCGCGACCGCTCCCCGCCACTTCGACCTCGTAGCCGTGCTTGCGGAGGAGCGTGGTGAGGGCAAGGCGGACATTTTCTTCGTCGTCGACGACGAGGACGCGGCGCATCGGATCATCTTGTGAAAAAGTTGCGAGGTTGCAAGCGCTGTCGCAGGGTGTCGCCATGCAAACCGGCCTCGATTGCCTCCTGGCAGACGACCAAACCGTCGCGCGCCTCCGGGGCGCTCGCCTTGCACTCCTTGCGCACCCGGCGAGCGTGACCGCCGCCTTCACGCCGATTCTTCAGGCGTTCTTCGCCCGCGACCTCGTGCCCGTGAAGCTCTTCGGGCCCGAGCATGGCTTCGGCGGTGAGGCGCAAGACATGGTCGGTGTCGGCGACGAGCGAGGGCCGCGCGGCATTCCCGTGCGCTCGCTCTACGGTTCGACCTACGAGAGCCTGACGCCGAGCGCGGAAGACCTCGAGGGCGTCGAGGTCTTCGTAATCGACCTGCAAGACGTTGGGAGCCGCTACTACACCTTCGTCTGGACGGCGCTCCTCGCTTGCCGGGCGTGCTGGGACCGCGGCATTCGCGTCGTGGTGCTCGATCGCCCGAACCCGCTCGGGCAAGAGCTCCGCCACGTGGAGGGTCCCGTGCAAGATGCACGCTTCTTTTCCTTCGTCGGCCTCGAGGCCGTACCCGTGCGCCATGGCCTCACCCTCGGCGAACTCTGCGTGTGGGAGCGCAAGCGGCGCGGCGTCGACGCGGGGCTGCTCGAGATTTTCGGCGGTCCGTGGCCCGACGACCATACGGCGTATGCGTGGAGGGATCGCTTCGTGGCGCCGAGCCCGAACATGCCGACGTACGACACGGCGCTCGTCTACCCAGGCGGCTGCCTCATCGAGGGCACGAACCTCTCCGAAGGTCGCGGCACTACGCGGCCCTTCGAGTGGTTGGGCGCGCCGTGGCTCGACGCCGATCGCCTCGCGTCCGCGGTTGCGGCGATCGGCCTGCCGGGCGTCGTCGTACGGCCCATGAGCTTTCAGCCGAGCTTCCACAAGCACGCGGGGAAGATTTGCGGCGGCGTGCAGGTACACGTGACGGACCGCTCGACCTTCCGGCCCTACGCGACCTACCTCGCGCTCCTCGCCGAAGCGCGCCACGCTCACCCGACCGACTTCGCGTTCCGCCGCGAGGCCTACGAGTTCGTGCAGGACCGCTGGGCGTTCGATCTGCTCACGGGCTCGGAAGCGGTGCGTCTCGCCATGCTCGAAGGCATGCGCGGCAAGGAGATCGCCGCGGCGTTCGGGCCCGCAAACGAAACGGACCGCGACGTGGTGCGTGCGGTCCGTTCGGCGAGGCTCGTCTGAGAGGCCCTCACAAAACCTCCCGTCGCTGCTCTTCCGATCCGCGTCGCCCGGCCTTCGTTGCTCGGCCTCCCGCGTGGAATGACCACGCATCCGTCCTCACGCCTCGGCGTGCTTGCGTCTCGTCGAGCAGCTCGGTCCGGTTTCGTTCGGCCCTCTAAGAGGCTCGCGGCTCGAGTTGGGCGTGACGCCTCACTTCTCGGTGGCGTTCGCAGCCCAGCAGCCGAGGTAGGGGACGGGGTCGCCGTTGTTGTCGGTGCCGAAGTCACGGAGACCCACGCACTGGTCCGTCGGCGTGAGGCCGTTCGACTTGCGCGCGCAGCCAATTTCGTAGGGCGCGCCCGCGGGCACGGTTCCGCAGGCGCCCGTGCCGCACACGCCGCCGGTGGGCACCGCCGTGCAGAAGCGCTCCTTCGTGTACTCCTGCTCGTAGCAGTAGGCGCCCGTGTCGCACTGGGCGTCGGAGGAGCAGCGGCCGCACAGCTTGCCGTCGCCCTTGCACGAGCCGGCGATCGGCTGGCACGACTTCACGCCGCCGCTCTCCTTGCACGCGGAGTCACGGTTGCAGTTTGCATCCGTCTCGCATGCGGTCGAGCAGAACTTGGCGCCGCTGGCGTCGGCCACGCAACGCAGCGCTGCGCCGCTGTAGCCACGCGTCGTGCAGTCGACGTCGCTTGCGCAGGGCGAGCAGTACGTCGAGCGCTTCGCACACACCTTCGCGGTCGGGCCCCAGCTGCGCTGGAACGTGGCCGCGTTGGGCGCCTCGTTGACCGTCGCGCAGTAGAAGCCGCCGGGGCACTGGGCGTCCGCGGTGCAATTGTACTGCGTGCAGTAGGCCTCGGCGTCGCCGGGGCTCTGGCCGTAGCAATCGAAGTTCGCAGCGCAGTCGGGGTGCCCCTTGACGATCTTCAAGGCGGCGCGGCACGCCGTGCCGAACTCGCCGGCCTTCGTGCTCACGCCGGCCTCGTTCGCCGTGCAGAAGGTCTTCGCGCCGCTCGCGGTGCACGAGTAATCGCTCGGGCAATCGCTCTGCTTCGTGCAGATCAGGCGGCAGGTGCCGTCGATGTTCTCGTTGCCCGGCTTGCAGCCCGGGTCGCTCGAGCAGCCGTTGGCGAAGAGGGCGGCGGCGAGGGTCGCGGCGACGGCGAGAGCGGATGAGACAGCAGTGCGCATGGGCCAGGGCTCCACGATGGGCGGTGAATTTCAGCTCGAGTAGACCCGCCACCTCCAAGCCACGAAGACGTGGTTGCAGCCTGTCCCTCCTGCGATAGAGGTGCGCCGCCTACCATACGAAAGAAAACGAGGGCACGATGTTTCAGCGCGCAGCGATGATCGGTTTCAGCAGCCTTGCACTTGTCGCCTGCAGCGGCGGCGGCACCGCCGGTGGCATCGACGCCCCGGTCGACAACGGTACGGCCTGCGAGAAGAACCCCTACGGCGACTGCTACCCGACGGCGGACCTCGGCACGAACCGCGCGGCGTTCTCCTCGTCGACGGGCAAGCGCACGACGGCCGGCAGCACGATGCGCAACTACAAGTGGCAGGGCTTCAAGGCCGGCGCCCTCGACCGCACCACCGTGACCGCGGACCTCCTCCAGACGCGCTCGCTCGCGGACTTCTACGATCCCGAGGGCAAGAGCGGCGCGAAGGTGCTCCACCTCGTGGCGTCGTCGCGCTGGTGCAGCGTGTGCGCCGAGGAGACCAAGAACTACCTCGTGAAGAACGCGGACGCCGACAAGGCGAAGGGCATCGTCGTCCTCCAGACCATGATCGACGGTCTCCGCCAGGGCGTGCCCGCCGAGGTGAAGGACATCGACGCCTGGGCCGTCTCGACGGGCGTGTTCGTCGCGGGCACCGACGCGAACGGCGCGGCGCTCAAGACCGGCAACATGATCTTCGACCTCCTCCTCGACCCGGCGAACCAGAACTTCGGTCCGTTCTTCGACGGCGCGGGCGTCCCGTGGAACGGCTACGTGGACGTGCGCACGATGGAAATCATCGACTACAACGTCGGCTTCAACCCGAACGGCGACGCGGCCGCGCTCAAGTACGTCGGCGCGAACCCGCCGAAGGGCACCTGATGCGTCGCGCGATCGCCGCGCTCGCCCTCGTCGTCGCGGCGTGCGGCGGCGCGGGCGGAGCGAAGCCCAAGACCGGCGTCGCCTCGAACTTCTCGGCGGTGGACATCGGAGGCAAGAACTTCCAGCTCCGTGACCACCTCGGCAAAGACGTCATCTACGTCGACTTCTGGGCGACCTTCTGCCTGCCGTGCGTCGCCGAAATGCCGCACCTCAAGGCGATGCATGAGAAGTACGCGCCGAAGGGCTTCACCGTGGTCGCGGTCAGCATGGACGGCCCCGAGTCCCTCGGCGACGTGCGTGCGTTCGCGCAGCGCAACCAGCTGCCGTTCCCGGTGCTCCTCGACGAAGATTCGTCCATCGCTGCGCTCTACAACCCCCGCAAGAGCGCGCCGCTCGGCGTGCTCATCGACCGCTCCGGGAAGGTCGTCAAGGTGCATGAGGGTTACAACCAAGGCGACGAACGAATGCTTGAGGAAGAGGTCGTGGGGTTGCTAAGCGCTCCGCGTGCGCCGTAATCCAACGCTCCGCCCTCTCCCACGCGCTCGCGAGGTTCTGCTCGCGGGCGCGTTCGTGTTTTTCGCCCCGGCCGCGGCGCGGGCGCTCGAGGTGGGCGAAGTCGACGGCGACCCGCTCCGCCTCGACGTCACGAACGTGACCGCGATCTCGCAGCGCTTCTTGGCGCGCACCGGCGAAGGCGAGCGCGTGAACGACTTCGGCTGGGGAGCGGGAGCGAACCGCCTGAACGTCGCGCTGAAGTGGCGCTCGTTCACCGTGGGGTCGCGCCTCGATGCCGTGGCGTACTGGCTGCGCCCCGTCGACGTGCAGGACGCCCCTACGGCTGCACTCTACAACGACTCTACGACGCGCTTTCGCAACGTCATCTACCCCGCGAAGCTCTGGGCCACCTGGCAGGAGAACGGCGTCGAGGTGACGGCGGGCGACGTCTACGCGCAGATGGGCCGCGGCCTCGTGCTCTCGATGCGCAAGCTCGACGATCTCGGCGTCGACACGACCATCCGCGGCGCAAAGACCTCGCTTACGCAGGGAATCGTCTCGACGACGGTCGTGGCGGGCTTCGCGAACCCCTCGCGCGTCGACGACTCCACGGGCGCGTCGCTCTTCGCCTCCGACTACGTGCGCATGCCGTCGAGCGTCTTCAACGCGCAGACCTTCCCGGCCCGCGCGACCTTCGGCAGCGATCGCATCCTCGCCGCCGAAGCGCTCGTGGGGCGCGGCACCCCCGTGGTCTTTGGGCTCTCGGGCATGGCGCTCCAGCGCTGCGCGCCGTACGCGTACCAGGCGAACGGCAACATCAACGACGCCTCGTTCTTTCAAGACATGTCGGGCTATTCGCTCGGGAGCTGCGCGGAGGAGGACGTCTCGCGCTGGCTCGGCTCGCTCGCAAAGACGAACCCGACCTACCAAGCGAAGTCGCTCTGGGTCGCCGGACCTTCGCTGGAGTTCCCGAAGATGGGCGCCTTCGGGTCGCTCTACCTCGGCGCGGTGTTCACGAACCGCGCGAAGTACGACGGCGAGTGGGAGCAACCCTCCGCGGGCAACGCGCTCTATGCAAACTACACGGTGATGACCGGCGATGTCACACACTCGGTCGAGGCGAAGAGCTACCGAAACTTCTACCCAGTCGCCGCGGCGGTGAACACGAACATCAACGGCATGCTCGCGTTCTCGAACGTGGCCTACTCGCTGCCGCCGACCACCGAGCCGCTCATCCAAGACTCGGCCTTCGGCTTCTTCAACGTGTGCGTCGACGGCGGTCGCTACCGCGCGGACTGGCGTGCCGGCGACGGGCTTCTCCTGAGCGGGCAAGGCTCGTTCTTCCGCAGCATGAGCGAGCAGGACGGCGGCGGCTGCACGGCCACGCGCTCGCTCGGCGGCGTGTACGAAGACGCCGTGGTGCCCGAGGGCAAGACCGCCCGCGCCTTCCGCGACGACGTCGTCGACGGCTTCATGGCCGTGCAATACGACTTCGAGCAGAACACCTCGCACGCATACGTCACGGTGGGCGGGCGCAACGACATGCTCGAGGGCTCGCCGTACTACCGCGAGGGCTACGTGAACTACGTGCTCTCGAAGCACCTCCACGACGAGCTGACGATCGAGCTCCAAGGGCGCCACCGCATTCGCTACCGGGACGCGAACAACGTCAACGCCGACAGCGAAGCGCAGCCGTGGCGCGAGGGCGAGAACTACACGGCCCTCAAGATCGCGCCCTCGTGGGTCATCACCCAGGGCTTCGAGTACACGACGAACAACGCACAGCCGACGTATTACTGGAACGGAAACCTGCTCTACCGCTTCGATGGCAGCTCGAACCTGCGCATCTTGGCCGGGCAGCAGCGCGGCGGACTCCGTTGCGTGAGCGGTGTGTGCCGCATCTTCCCGGCGTACGAGGGAGTGCGCGCGGAGCTCACCGTTCGCTTCTGAGCGCGCGGCAGAAGGCTCCCCCGTGCGCTCGTCACGGCGCTTCGGCGGGTCTCACGAGGTGCTCGCGGCGAGCGGCGTGAGCACCACGCGCAGGCCGTCTTTCGGCATGGGCATCGGCGTGTAGGCGAGGTCGTAGTCGCGGCCCGCCTTCTCGAGCGCGATGCGGTAGCGGCGCAGGAGGTGCCAGAAGAAGACCTTCGCCTGCATCTCGGCGAGGATGATCCCAAGGCAGCCGTGCGCGCCGCCGCCGAAGGGCATGAAGAGGTAGCGGTGGGCCTTTTGTTCCTCGCGCGGTGCGGCGAAGCGATCCGGGTCGAAGGTGTCCGGGTCCTTCCAGTGGGCCTCGAGCCGGTGGGTGCACGAAGGGCTCACGAAGACCATGGTCTGCTCCGGGATCTCGTGGCCGGCGAACGAGAAGCTCTTGAGCGCCACGCGCGGGAGCGAGTGGCTCGGACCCCAGAGGCGCAGCGTCTCGCGGAAGACGTTGGCGGTGTACGTGAGGTTCTTGAGGCCGTCGAAGTCCGGTGCGGCGTCGCCCGAGGCGAGGCACTCGGCCCTCATGCGCTCTTGAATCTCCGGGTGGCGCGCGAGCGCGTACACCATGCTCGTCATGGCGGAGGCGTTCGTGTCGTGCGCGGCGCTCATGAGGCCGAGCATGTGCCCCACGACCTCGTCGTCGGTGAGGCGTTCGCCCTCTTCGCTTTCGGCGTGCGCGACGTGGCTGAAGAGGTCGGCCGTGAGGGTTGCGCGTCGCCCGGGCAGCTGCTCGCCGAGGAAGCTCCACAGGCGCTCCTTCGCGACGAGGCCGCGGCGGAACGAGGTGCCCGGGAGGTTCACGCGGAAGGTCGACGCCGAGCCGGTGACGAGCGCGATGAACTCTTTGCCGAGCGCACGTGAGCGCTCGTCGAGCGACTGCCCCATGAAGAGTCGCGCCGCCTGCTCGAGCAGGAGGTCTTTGACACGCGGGAAAAAGCGGATCACGCGGCCCGTGGGCAGCGACGCGACCTGCTCGGCGGCGAGCGGGTTCAGCGTCTCAAGGTAGCTGACGAGGCTCTTGCGGTGGAAGGCACTCTGCAAGATTCGCCGATGGCGTGCGTGGTCGTCGAAGTCCTTCACGCCGAGCGTGCCCGGGAAGAAGTCCTTCATGAACGGCTCGTAGGCGAGCACCGAGGAGAAGATGCGCGCGTCGTCCTTCGTGACGAACTGGTTCGCCTCGGGGCCGATGAGCAGCGCGCCCGCTTTGCCGAAGAAGCTCAGGCGCGAGACCGCTCCAAACCGTGCTTGCCGCTCGCGCGCAAAGCGAAGCGGGTCGCCAAAGAAGGCGACCGCGTGCCCGAGCAGAGGGGGGCCTTCGTTGCCGGGTAGCGCGCGCCAGCGTTCTTTCGTCGATGGTTCCAAGGCCGAGGTCTCCCGGCGAGAGGTTCGCGCGAAGAGGCTTTGTCTGTAAAGGCGGCGCGCGCATGGGATCGGCTTGGTCAACTCCCCGATTGACGCTCGTGCCGTGATGCGTCATCCTCCTTCTCGATGAACGCCCGCGCGCTCCCTCTTTGGCGCCTTTGGTCCTGCCGCTAGCAGGCGCTGCGTTCGTTCGACTTTCGCGGCCCCCTGCTTCCTTTCGGGTGGCCCGGCATGACGCGTCACCTCGAGTCCAACCTCCGGTGAACCATGACGTCGACGCCTGAACCCTTCGGACCTCCCGCGCAGCGCTGCCGCGTGCGGCGCACGACGCTGCCCCTTGGTCGCTGCGTCGAGCCCCTCGAGGCGTTCATGCGCCTGCGCGGCCCCCGCGGCGGCGTGCTCATGGAGAGCGCGGATACGGGCGCGCCCACCGGTCGCTACTCGGTCGTGGTCCCGAACCCTTCGCTGCGCCTCACGCTGCGCGGCACGCAGGCGCTGTACGAGGCGCTCGACGCCCGCGGCGAGTCCCTCTTGCCTCACCTCGTCGCACGCCACGGCGGCACGCTCGAGGGCACGCAGGCCATGCTTCGCACCGCGGCGAGCAACATGGACCCCGCGCTCACGGACCGGGATCGTCTCACGGCGCCAGGCCCCCTCGACGCGCTCCGCTGGATGGCCGCGCTCTGCGCCGACGAAGCGCCCTCGCCGCTGGGTCCGCCGTCCATTTACGGGGCGATTTCCTACGAGATCGTCGACTCGTTCGAGCGCCTCCCCGCGCGCAAGGCGAGCCCCTTCGACGACCCGGACGCGCAGCAGGTGCTGGGCCTCGACTCGATCGCGTACGACCACCTCGCGGCCGAGGTCGTCGTCACGACGCGCGGCTTCGACGACGAGGACCCGGTGGCGCTCGAGGCGCGGCACGAAGCCATGTGCGCGACCCTCCAAGCCTCCGGTCGCACGCTGCCCCTCGAGCCTCATCGGGGCGTCGTGGCGGAGCACCCCGCCGTGCCGGACACGAGCGACGAAGACTTCGTCGCCGGCGTGCGGAGCTTCCTCGAGCACATCGCCGCGGGCGATATTTTCCAGGGCGTCCTCTCGCGCGGTCTCGTCATGGAGAGCACGGCGCTGCCCATCGAGGTCTACGCGCAGCTGCGCGCGATGAACCCCTCGCCGTACATGTTCTACGTCGACCTGTCGGACGGCGTGCTCCTCGGCGCGAGCCCCGAGACCTGCGTGAAGGTCAAGGCGGGCCAGATGGAGATCAAGCCCATCGCGGGCACGGTGCCGCGCGGCTTCCGTGCGGACGGCAGCCTCGACCCCGAGCTCGACACGCGCCTCGAGATGTCGCTCCTCCTCGACCGCAAAGAGCAGGCCGAGCACGCGATGCTCGTGGACCTCGCGCGCAACGACGTGGCGCGCGTCTCGGTGCCAGGCTCGCGCCACGTGGAGCGCCCGCTCGCGATCGAGAAGTTCAGCCACGTGCAGCACTTGGTCTCGCGCGTGCGCGGGACGCTTCGGGAAGGCCTCGACGCGCTCCACGCCTACCGCGCCTCGGCGAACATGGGCACGCTCACGGGCGCGCCGAAGCTCCGCGCCATGGAGCTCATTCGTGACCACGAGCCCGCCTCGCGCGGCTTCTACGGCGGCGCCGTTGGGTACCTCATGCAAGACGGAACCTTCGACAGCTGCATCGTCATCCGCTCGCTGCGCTTCAAGGAAGGGAAATACCTGATGCGCAGCGGTGCGGGCGTGGTGCTCGAGAGCGACCCGGGTCGCGAGCTCGCCGAGACGCTCCACAAGGCGCGTGCGTGCCGCGTGGCCGTTGCGAAGGCCGAGGCCGCACGCCGAGGAGGGGTGTGATGAGCGCGCGCATCCTGATGGTCGACAACCGCGACAGCTTCACGTTCAACCTCGTGGACGAGCTCGAGCGCCGTGGCGCGAACGTGACCACGATCCGCGGCGACGCACCGCTCGAAGCCATGCATGCGCGCATGAAGACCTTGCGCCCGCACGCGGTGCTCCTCTCGCCGGGCCCGGGCCACCCGGAAGACGCGGGGCTCATGGTGCCGTGGCTGCGCAGTGAACCCGCGGTGCCCGTGCTCGGCGTGTGCCTCGGTCACCAAGCGATGGGCGTCGCCTTTGGCGGCAAAGTCGGCCGCGCTCCGGAGCCGGTGCACGGAAAGGCCGAGGCGATCGACCTCGAGGAAGACGGGCTCTTTCGCACGCTCCCCGCGCGCATTCCCGTGGCGCGCTACCACTCGCTCGCGGTGACGGTCATGCCCGAGACCTTCCGCGTGATCGCCTCGCTCGCGCACGGCCCCTCGCGCCTTTGCATGGCCATGCGCCACCGCACGAAGCTCCGTGTGGGTTTCCAGTTTCACCCGGAGTCGGTGCTCACGCCGCACGGCTCCACGCTCCTCGCGCACTTCGTCGACGAGGCGCTCGCGCTCGGCATGGAGGGCTTCGATCGATGAGCTTTGCACCTTTCCTCGAAGACCTCTTGGCGGAGGAGCTCGTCGCGCCGGCGCGCGTCGAGGAGCTCTTCGACGCCATGTTTCGCGGTGAAGTTCCCGAGCCGGTCATCGGCGCCGCGCTGGTCGCGCTACGCCGCCACGAGCGACGCCCCGAGATCCTCGCGGCCACGGCACGCTCGATGCGCCGTCACCGCCACGCGGTCGTGAGCTCGCGCGCTCCGCTCATCGACCCGTGCGGGACCGGCGGCGACAAGAGCGGCACCTTCAACGTCTCGACCACCGTAGGCTTCGTGCTCGCAGGTGCAGGCGCCGCCGTCGCCAAGCACGGCAACCGCAGCGTCTCCTCGAAGAGCGGCAGCGCCGACGTGCTCGAGGCGCTCGGGTGCGCGATCGATCTCTCGCCCGCCGCGGCTGGACGCGCGCTCGACGAAGTGGGCTTCGCGTTCCTCTTCGCGCAGACGCTTCACCCGGCGGTGAAGAACGTCGCTCCGGTGCGCCGTGCCCTGGGAATTCGCACCATTTTCAACTTGCTCGGCCCCCTCGTGAACCCGGCCGATGCCCGCCGCCAGCTCCTCGGCACCCCGGACCTCGTGGCCATGGAGACAATCGCCCGCGCGCTCGCGGACCTGGGCACCGACGACGCGCTCGTCGTGCACTGCGAAGGTCTCGACGAGGTTGGACTCCATGGCACGACGCGCGGCTTTCGCG
>CAIOHM010000408.1 GCA_903858055.1 uncultured delta proteobacterium | reverse complement strand
GGACCCAGTGAAAGATGGGCTCGACATGGATGCGCTCGCGGTGCCGTTCGCGCGATGCGTGCTCGAGGTGGTCGACGATGGCCTCGCGGAGCGCGCGCTGCACGACGGGCCACAAAAGCTCGACGTCGTGGTTGCCGACGACGAACGTGAGCCTGTGCCCCGCACCCACGAAGCGGCCGAGCGCCGCGAACACGACCGGGTGACGTTCGACCGCGCGCGCGAGCTTCTCGAGGGCGACCTCGGCCGGGCTCCCGAGCCCTGCGTCGTCGTGGTCGACGAGGGAAGGAGACGAGGAGAAGCGCGGAGCGATCAGCATCCCCACGAAGTCGATGAAGTCCCCCGCGATCACCAAGTGCCAGAGGCCCGTCCGCGTCTGCGAGGGCGTCGTGCGGTAGTGGTCGAGGAGGGCCGTCAGCTCGTCGTCGAGCGCGGCGGGGCGCATTCGCCCGCGCGGGGAGACCTCGTTCACGTCGCTCCCGAGGTGCACGTCGGAAAAGACGAGGTGCCCCACCTCGCTCGAAGCCGAACCTCGCGCCGCGAAACGCTCCATCATGGACGATGGATCGCGCTTTACCGGCATGCCAGCAGAAAGATTTCGTGGCTGCCGGTCGACCCTCTTTCCAGGTCTACCGTTTCGACGATACGCTCCGCGAATGGAGGCTCTCGTCTCCACTGGAGAAGCTCATGGCGGCTGAGAAGATGCGGGTGCTCATTGCGGAGGACAGCTCGATTGTCCGATCGCTCTACGTCGCCTGCCTCGAGAACGCGGGCTTCGAGGTGCACCAATCCACCGACGGCAAGCGCGCGCTCGCGATGGTCTCCGTCCTCAAGCCGCAGCTGCTGCTCGCCGACATCACGATGCCCGGCCTCGACGGCATCACGCTGATTCAGCGCATGCGCAGCCACGAAGACGAGACCGTGCGTCGTATCCCCGTCATCCTCGTGACGGCCTCGGAAGACAGCTCGTCGCGCCAGCAGGCCGCGCTCGTCGGCGCCGCGCGCTTCTTGAACAAGCCCGTCACCGCGGCGCAGCTCCTCGAGTCCATCCAGCAGGTCCTCGGCGAGAACGGAAAGCGCTGAAGCTCGCACGCGAAGTGCGCTAACCGGGCCCCATGCGAATCTTGTCCGGTGTGCAGTCGTCGGGGAAGCTCCACCTCGGGAACTACTTCGGGGCCATCAAGCAGTTCATCGACCTGCAGCACCAGGGCGACGCGTTCTACTTCATCGCGAACCTCCACGCGCTCACCACGGTCCGTGACGGCGTGCGGCTCCGCGAGCTCACGCGCGACGTGGCCGTCGACTTCCTCGCGCTCGGCCTCGACCCTGCAAAGGCCACGCTCTTCCGCCAGAGCGACGTGCCCGAGGTGACCGAGCTCTTCTGGGTGCTCTCGGCGCTCACGCCCATGGGACTCCTCGAGCGCGCGCACTCGTTCAAGGACAAGACCGCACGCGGCATCGCGCCCGACCTTGGCCTCTTCAGCTACCCGGTGCTCATGGCCGCCGACATCTTGATCTACGGCTCCGACGTGGTGCCCGTGGGGCGCGATCAGGTCCAGCACCTCGAGATGACCCGCGACATCGCCACGAAGTTCAACCTCGCGTTCGTGCCGAAGTGGGACCCGAAAGACCCCGAGGGTGTGAAGAGCGGCGTGCCCGGCATCCTCAAGCTCCCGCGCGCGATGGTGCAGGAGAGCTCCGCGGTGGTGCCGGGCCTCGACGGTCAGAAGATGAGCAAATCCTACGGAAACGCCATCGACCTCTTCGACGAGGACAAGCCCACGCAGAAGCGGATCATGGGCATCAAGAGCGACTCGACGCCGCTCGAGGCACCGAAGGATCGCGACTCCACGCCGATCTATGCACTCCTCAAGCTCTTCGCGTCGCCGACCGACATGGCCGAGATCGATCGCACCTTCGACGAGGGCGGTAAGGGTTGGGGGCACTACAAGCAGCAGCTTGCCGAGCTCTTCTTCGCGACCTTCGGCGAGGCCCGCAAGCGCCGCAAGGAGCTCGCCGCGGACGACGCCGCCGTCGAGAAGGTGCTCGTCGAGGGGGCCGAGCGTGCGCGCGCTGCGGCCGCGCCGATCATGGCGCAGGTGCGCCGCGCCACCGGAATCGTCGTCGCCGCTCGCTGAATAATGACGCGCCATGGCGAAACGCCGTGACGCTTGGAAAGCTCCGGGTAAACTCAGGCCGCCGCAACTCGTCGCGGGCCTGCATCAGGAGCTTCCATGAAAGACGTCAAGGGTCGGGTCGTTCTCATCACCGGAGCTGGCGGAGGCATTGGTCGCCTCATGGCCCTCGAGTTCGCGAAGCTCGGCGCGCGCCTCGTGCTCGTCGACAAGGACGGCAAGGCGGCGGAGGAGTCGGCAGCGATCGCGCGCGGTGTGGGCGTCGAGGCGCGCGGCTTCGAGCTCGACGTGACCGATCGGCCCGCGATCCTCGCGCTGCGCGAGGTCGTTCGCCGTGACTTCGGTCGCGTCGCGGTCCTCGTCAACAACGCGGGCGTGGTCTTCGGCGGTCCGCTCACCAAGACCCCGTGGGAGCGCCACAAGCTCACCTACGACGTGAACGTCTTCGGCGTCGTGGCCTTCACGCACGCGTTCCTCGACGACATGATCGCCGAGCCGCAGGCGCACCTCGTCAACATCGCGAGCGCCTCGGGCTTCATCGGCCTGCCCTTCGGCAGCACCTACGCATCGAGCAAGTGGGCGGTCATCGGCTTCTCCGAGTCCGTGCGCCAAGAACTCCTCACCGACGGCCACAAGCACGTGAAGGTCACGACCGTGTGCCCGAGCTACATCGCCACGGGCATGTTCGAAGGGGTGAAGGGCCCGCTGCTCACGCCGATCCTCAAGCCGCAGGTGATCGTCGACAAGATCATGGCCGCGGTGAAGGCCGAGCGCGCGTGGGTCCTCGAGCCCTTCATGGTCAAGCTCACGCCTCTCCTCCGTGGCGTGCTCCCGACCTCGCTCTTCGACTGGGCAGGCAAGCTCTTCGGGGTCTCGACCTCGATGATGCATTGGCGCGGCCACAACGAGCCTGCCGCCGCGGCCAAGGCGACTGCGTCCGTCGGGGCCTCTGCGCTCCCGAACTGACCGGCCTCGCCTCCGGGTACCGCGTGCGCAACTTTCGCTCCTCGCGAGCGAATTGTTGCGCACGCGCCGTTTCGCGCATGTACTCTGCAACGAGCGAGGCGACATGGCGGCGGAACGGGAAGCGAGCGGAAAGGGCAAAGGGGCGAGTGACCCCCAGGCGCCGCCCGCGATGGATTTCCCTCAAACGGACAGCGTGCCGCCGATCCCGAGCGCCGCGCCGTCGAGCCCTTGGCTCAGCTACAAAGAGCACGTCGCGCGCTTCGCCACACGCATCGTCGACGGGCAAAAGCCGATCCGCATTTTGAACGCGATCAAGTGGGACGCGCAGCACGAGGAGCGCTTCTTCAAGAGCCGTTTCCGGGAGATGCCGCTCGTGACGCCCGAGGCGTACGCGAGCATCGACCTCGGCTTCGAGCCTCGCGCGAAGGCGGAGGAGTTCGAGGAGATCGCGCGCGACATCGAGGCGGAGCTTGGTCCCGACGACGACATCGGTCGCATCTTGCTCGCGACAGCGCTCGAGTACCGCGACGTGGTCCGCATGCTCGCAGCCCGCGGAACCCCGCTCTTTCACGCGTATTCCCGGCGCCTTTACGGGTCGCCGAAAGACGTCTTCCCCGACGGCAAGACCACGCTCCGCGACCTCGGTCGGCTGCTCTACGGCATCTTCTCGCGCGTCGACGGCGGCCGCCTCGGTGGCTCGTTCGAACGTGTGCATGATGCACAGACCGGTGCCGCGGTGCTTGGCGACCGTTTCGCGCGTTACTTCACCGACGACCCGGTGCGCGTCGAGCTCGACGACGGCATCTTGGCCGACGCGGCGGCGGGCAGCGACTACGTGAAGCTCCGCTCTGGGGCGCGCTTCTCGGATCGTGACCTCGACATCCTCGAGGTTCACGAGGGCTGGGTCCACGTGGCCACGAGCATCAACGGCCAGAAGCAGCCCGTGGCGAAGTGGCTCGCGAAAGGGCCGCCGCGTACGACCACGGTGCAAGAGGGGCTCGCGGCGCTCGTCGAGCTCTTCACGTTCCGCACCTACCCACGCCGCGCGCGCCGCCTGAACGATCGCGTCATCGCCGTCGACAAAGCCGAAGACGGTGCGAACTTCCTCGAGGTCTTCGAGTGGTTCCGCACCGAGGGCTACGACGAGCAAGAGTGCTTCGACATGACGAAGCGCGTCTTCCGCGGCGGCATCATCGAGGGCGGCGGCCCCTTCACGAAAGACGCCTGCTACTGCAAGGGCATCGTCCTGAACTTCGCGTTCATCCAGGCCGCCATCGCCCAGAACAAGTCCGAGCTCATCCCGTACCTCTTCGTCGGCAAGGTCGCGCACGAAGACGTGCCGGTGCTCCACCGCCACGTCGGCGACGGCGTCGTGAAGCCGCCGCACTACCTGCCGCCCATGTTCCGCGACCTCAACGCGCTCGCGATCTGGATGGCGTTCTCCTCGTTCTTCTCGCGCCTCGAGGCTGACGAGACCGAGAAGTACTACGAGCGCCTCTTCGCGCGCATGTAGCTGAGCGCGCTCACAGCTCGTCGAAGCGAAACGCGACCACGTCGTCGAGGCTCGTGCTCCCGAGTGCCATGGCGACGAGTCGATCGAGCCCGAGCGCGTTGCCCGCGCAGGGGGGCAGGCCGCGCGCGAGGGCTGCGAGGAAGCGCTCGTCGATCGGGTAGACGTCCTTCGCGAGGCGAGCACGGTCCTGCGCGTCTTTCTCGAGGCGTCGTCGCTGTTCGGCGGCGTCCGTGAGCTCGCCGAAGCCGTTGCAGAGCTCCACGCCGGCGATCCACAGCTCGAAACGCTCGGCGAAGCGCGGGTCGTCGGGGCACGCGCGGGCGAGCGACGCCTGCTCGATTGGGTAGCGGTGCAGGAGGAGCGGCCGATCGATGCGCGCGAGGGCGGGCTCCACGGTCTCGACGAGCACACGGTAGAACCGGTCTTCGTCGTGGCTCGCCCAAGCGAGGACCTCCGCTTCGGAGACGTGTGCATGCTGCACAAAAGCGTCGACGATGCCGATGCGCTCGTAGGGCGGCAGCGTGGGAATGCGTCGGGTGCCGAGCGTGACCATCCCGTCGGTGGTGCGTGCGACGAGCTGCTCCGTGTCGGCGATGACGTCGTCGAGGGAGCCCGGCGCGCGGTACCACTCGAGCATCGTGAACTCGGGGTTGTGGCGCTCGCCGAACTCGCCCGCGCGGAACACGCGGCTCACCTGGTGGATGCGGCGGTGCCCCTCCGCGAGGAGGCGCTTCATCTGGTACTCGGGGCTCGTCGCGAGGTAGAGCTCGCGCGCCCCGGAGAGGCGGTACGCGTCGAGGTGCAGGTCGCTGCCAGGTGAGGGCACGGCGATGGGCGTCTCGACCTCCAGGAAGCCGCGCGAATCGAAGAACGCGCGCGCCTCACGGACGACGCGGGCGCGATCGGCGAGGCGCTTGGTCATCGGGAGAGCGGGAGCGCGGTGATGATGGTCTCGCTCGAGGCGCGAATGCCGCCGAGCACGAGCGCCGAGAGCTGCGAGGCCGAGCGCTTGAGCGCGCCGACCTCGGGCTTGCCGAGGGCCCACGTGAGCGCGATGCCGTCGAGGGCGCCGAAGATCGCGCGGGCCACGAGGTGCGGCGAAATGTCGGAACGAAACGCGCCCTCGCGCTGCCCCTGCGCGACGACCTTCGCGATGGCGTCGAGGTAGGCCACGAACTTCGGCGCGGCGTGCTCGCGCAAGAGGCTGTTCGATTGGCGTACGATGATCGTGACCACTTCGGCGAGCTCGCGCTCACCGTCGAGGAGCCCGAGCTGCAGCTCGATGATCCGCCTCAGCTTTTGCTCGGGGTCCGTGATGGCCCCGACCTCCTTCGCGAGGAAGGCGAGGAGCTTCTCGATGCGATCCTCGAAGAGCGAGAGGAGGAGCTGATCCTTCGACTCGAAGTAGAGGTAGATCGTCCCGTCGGCGACGCCCGCCGCCTTGGCGACCTCGCTCACGCGCGTGTTGTAGAAGCCTTGGCGCGCGAAGACCTCGACGGCGGCCCGCAAGATGCGCTCGCGCTTGTCCCCGGTGCGCTTCGACGCGCCGGCGTCGCCGTCGTCTCCGGGCCGGATCGACGGCTTTTTTCCGGTTCGCGCTTTGCTGAATGAATCTTCACTCATTCTCTTGCGGAGCACATCACGCGATTTCCTGGGGGTCAAGGCATGACGCAAAAATTTGGCCCGCTGCGTCGTGGTGTGGTGCCTGGGGGACATGATCATCGCGCTAACGGGCCAGAAGGGCGGAGTGGGCAAGAGCACGACGGCGATCTCTCTCGCGGTGGCGGCGATGGACCGCGGCCGTCGCGTGCTCCTCGTCGACGCGGACCCGCAGGGGACCGCGCGCACCTGGGGTGACGTGGCGGCCGAGCAAGGCCACGAGGTCCCCACGGTCATCGCGATGGGCGCGCAAATGCACAAGCCTGGTCAGCTCAAGGCCATGGCGGAAGCCTACGACGTCGTCATCATCGATTGCCCCCCGCGCGTGGGCGACGTGCAGCGTTCGGCGCTCCTCGTGGCGGACGTGGCGCTCTTTCCGTGCGGAGCTTCTGCGGCGGACGCCTGGGCGCTCGCGGCGTCGCTCGAGGTGCTCGAGGAGGTCCGCGCCTACCGCGACAACGTGCGCGCCGCGGTCGTGATCACCCGCAAGCAAGGCCGCACGGCGCTCGCGAAGAGCGCCCGCGCGGTGCTCGAAGAGAGCGGTCTCCCGGTCCTCCGCACGGAGCTCGGGGCCCGCGTGGCTTACCAAGAGTCGCTTGCGGTGGGCCTCGGCCCGACCCGGTTTGCGCCCCGCGACGCGGCGGCGCGTGAAGTGTTCGGTCTCTTTGACGATGTGGAGGAACTCGCCCATGGCACGCAAGAACGTGACGGTTTCGCTGCGCAAGCCGCCGCCGGTTGAATCGCTGACCCTCGTCTCGAACGAGGAATCTGCCTCGCTCGAAGCGCCAGGCGCGTCGCACCCTTCGTGGGTCGCGCCGCGGACGCCGCACTTTTGGGGGGAGCAGGTTGCAGGCACCGAGGGTCGAACGTTTCAGGAGTGCACCGTGCACCTCGAGCCCGAGCTCGCACGCAAGCTCGCCATGCGTTGCATCGAGGAAGACCGCAACCCGAGCAAGTTCGTCGCGGAGGCGCTCGGCTCGGCGCTCGGTCGTGAGCGCGCGCCGGCGTCGCTCCCCGTGCGCGTCGCGCGCGCGGTCGTTCGGATGATCCGCGAGCACTCGCCGACGATGGCGTCTGTGCTCGAAGTGTAAACGATTTCAGAGGTTTAGGGTCTCCATAGGAGGCCCTTTTCTTTTGCGCGCGGGCCCCGTACCCTCTGTAACGCAGGGGGCCCCTTCGTGCCCCGCTGCCACGAGGAGCGGGGCATGGGTGGAGCAAAGCAGTCGGGGCCGACCCTTTCGATCGGCGCAAAGCTGACTTTGGCGACGGTCGTCGTGCTCGTAGCGGCGATGACGTTGCTCTTTTTCCAGCTCACGGCGCGTGAGCGGCGCAACTTGCTCGAGTCGAAAGAGAAGGCGGCCGTCGCCGTCACCGAGCTCTTCGCCGAGGGCATGAGCGCGCCGCTCGACTTCGACGACGAAGACAGCGGCAAGACCGCGCTCCACAACCTCACGGGAAACCCCGAGGTGGTCGCGGCCTTCGTGTGGAAGACGAAGGACGGTAGCCTCTACGTCTCCCACACCGCGGGCGAGGGCACCGCGATCGACAAACCGTCGACGAGCGCGCCGAGCTCGCTCGCCCTCCCTGCGGGCGCGCCGCAGGTGGTGCGCGTGATGCGGCCCGTGCTCAAGGGCGACGAAGGCGAAGCGAAGAAGGAGATCGGCCTCGTCGCCGTCGACTTCTCGCTCGCCAAGGAGAACGCCGCGTTCGTCGAGAGCCGCAAGAGCCTCCTCACGATGTCCGTGAGCCTCGCCGCCGGTCTCATCCTCGTGCTCGCGGCGATCGCCCGCCTACAAATCGTGAACCCCCTCGCGCGCCTCACCGAGGCGGCGAAGCGCGTCGAGCGTGGCGAGCACGCGAACGTCGAGGTGTCGTCGAACGACGAGATCGGCGTGCTTGGCGTCGCGTTCAACGGCATGGCGGGCGCGATCGTCGACCGCGAAGAGCGCCTCGCGACCGTGAACCGATCGATGGGGCAGCTCTTCGACAACATGCGCCAGGCGATCTTTGCCTTCGGCCCGGAGCTGCGTGTGGTCGGCAGCCACTCGAAGCAAGCCGAGGCGCTCTTCGGCGAGCGCATCGAGGGCAGCCTCGTCTTCGATCTCGTCTTCTCGGGCTGCCCCGAGTGGGACGACGCGCGCCGCGCCTTCGAAATGTGGTCCGAGGCGATCTTCTCTCAATCGGCCTCCGATTGGGACGAGTGGGCGACGCTCGCGCCCACCGAGGTGACGATGAACCCGCTGAGCGACGACGAGCGCAACGTCACCCTCGAGTTCCGGCCCATCGTCGAGGGCGACGCGATCGTCCGCATCATGCTGCTCGCGACCGACGAGACCGAGAAGCGCCGGCTCGAAGCCCAGATGATGGCGCAGTCGCAAGAGCACGAGAAGCAGATGGCGCTCATGAAGAAGCTCCTCGCGGGCGGCGCGCAGCTCTTCATCACGTTCATGCGCGGGGCGGGGGAACGCCTCGACCGCTTCTCCGAGGAACTCGGAAAGGAAGATCGCTCGCTCAAGGCGTTCGAGATCGAGAGCCTCTTCCAGCACGCGCACACCGTGAAGGGCGAGGCGCGCGCGTTCGAGCTCGAGAAGCTCGAAGACGTGTGTGCGGGCATGGAGAACCGGCTCGCCGAGCTTCGTGCCTTCGCCGAGACCGAGGGTGCCGCTCCGCTTGGTGAGACGCTCGGGGCCTTGCACCAGGGCATCTCGGACGCCCACGTGGCGCTCGCCGAGGTCCGCCAAATGTTCGTGGAGGCATCGCCGATCGGTGAAGCCATCTTGGATCAGACGACGGTGAACCGCAGCGACATCGACCGGCTCCTCGCCGCGGTGGGCGATCGCGACGACATCGTCTCCGAAATCGCGTCGCGCCTCGCCTCGCGCCCCTTCGGCGAGTCCGTCGGTCGCCTCGTCGAGGGCACGCCCGTGTGGGCCGAGCAGCTCGGCAAGCGGGCCACGCTCGTGGTCGAGGGCCGCGACGTGCTCATTCCGCCGCGCCTCGCGAAGGTGCTCTCGGGGTCGCTCACGCACATGGTGCGCAACTCCGTCGCCCACGGCATCGAGGCGCCCGACGCGCGCGAGGCGGCTGGGAAAGAGGCGATCGGCATCGTGCGCCTCACGGGGGAGCAGGTTGGCAAGGGGGTCGTCATCGCACTTCAAGACGACGGCGCGGGCCTCAACATCGCAGCACTCCGGAGGAAGGCCGAGTCGCTTGGCCTTGACGTGAAGCCCGGTCGCGAGTGGGAGCTCATCTTCGCGTCCGGCGTCTCGACAACCGAGGTCGCGGACGACATCAGCGGCCGCGGCGTCGGCATGGCCGCCGTCAAAGGCGACATCGAGGCGGCGGGTTACATGCTCGACGTGCAAACCGAAGCCGGCAAGGGCACGACCTTCATCATTCGCTCGGCGGCGAGCTGAGCCTTGCTCTCGGCGGGAGCCTGGGCGACACTCGCCGACGCTCGACCCGAGAATGGACCCCATGATCCCCCGAATGCACTCGAAAAGCCTCTCATTTGGCGCGGCGGTGGCGCTCGTTAGCGGCATGCTCGCCGCAGAAGAGCCAGCCGTCCCCGTGGGCCTTCAGGCCGAGCTGACCGCGAAGATCGCAGCGTATGACCGCAACTATACGGCTCGTGCCGGCGGCAAGGCGAAGGTGATCATCGTCTCGAAGCCCGGCGACGCGGAGTCGACGAAGGTCGCGAACCTCGCGCGCTCGGCGTTTGGCAGCTTGCCGGAGGTCGGTGGGCTCCCGCACGAAGAGACACTGCTCGGCTACTCGAGCGCGAAGGCGCTCTCGGACGAAGTCTCCAAGCAAAAGCCCGCGATCGTCTACCTCTCGACGGGCCTCTCGTCCGAGGTGCCCGGCATCGCGGACGCGCTGAACGGGAAAGACGTCGTGACCGTGGCCTCCGTGGCCGCCGACGTCCCGAAGGGCGCGGTGCTCGGCTTCGACCTCGTCTCGGGCAAGCCGAAGCTCCTCGTGCACCTCACGCAGGCGAAGAAGCAAAACG
Source organism: uncultured delta proteobacterium (assembly GCA_903858055.1). Classification (GTDB taxonomy): domain Bacteria; phylum Myxococcota_A; class Polyangia; order Polyangiales; family Polyangiaceae; genus CAIQDA01. The sequence continues at coordinate 19,146 of CAIOHM010000408.1, read as the reverse complement.
CTGCGTTCAAGGCCGAGGCCCTTAAGCTCATGAAGGTGTTCGAATGATCCGCCCTGCTTTCCTCCTCGTTCTCGCGACGACGGCCTCGTCGCTCCTCGCCGCCGACGCCCTCGCCGCCGAGGCCTCGCGCCCGGGCATGGGCAAGGTCGTCGCGCAAAAGAAGAAGGCGAAGAAGAAGAAGAAGGGCGCGACGACGGACGCCGCCACGAGCAGCGCACCCGCCGCGGCCGCCCCGGCTTCCCCCGCGACTCCGGCGGCCGTTGTCCCCGCGCCGAGCGCAGCCGAAGCCGTCGCCGCCCCCGCGGCCCCCTCTTCCGGCGCTCTGACGCCCGCGTCCGCTGCGCCCGCTGCGTCACCGGTTGCAGCACCTGCCGCTTCGAACGCCCCAGCTTCCGCAACGCCTCCGCCGGATGCCTCCTCGTCCGCCGCGTCTCCCGCTGCGCCTGCGTCGGCAGCGTCGAGCGGTCCCGACGCCCCCAAGGTCGACGGTGCTGCCGTCGCCACGCCCGCCGTCGACGCGACCGCGCCTGGCGTGGTCGACGGGCCGAGCGACTCGACGGACCTCGAGGCGCTCCTCGACTCCAACGTGGTGTCCGGCGCCTCGCGCTCCGCAGAGAAGGCCGACGACGCGCCGGCGACGACCACGACGATCAGCGCCGACGACCTGCGTCGCTACGGTCTTCGTACGCTCGGCGAGGCGCTCAACTTCCTCTCGCTCGGCATGTACTCGCAAGACCCGCACCACGCGATCGAGGTCGGTTCGCGCGGCGTCATGCTCACCGGCGACTACGGCAACCACGTGTTGCTCGTCGTCGACGGCAACATCATGAACGAGCCGTGGAACGGCACGGCGTACTTCGAGCAGGGCGCGGGTATCCCCGTCGAGATGATCGACCACATCGAGGTCATCACGGGCGCGGGGTCGGTGCTCTACGGCTCCTACGCGATGCTCGGCGTCATCAACGTCGTGACGAAGAACGCGAAAGACTCGCGCGGCGTTCATGCGGTCTTCGAGGCCTCGGGTTCGCCTCCGGTCAACTCGAGCGGCGCGGCGATCCTCACGCCGGACGGCGCGGGCGGCACCGTGCGCATCGGCGTCAACGCCGCACAGCCCTTCACGCTCGCAGGCAAAGAGGGCGAGTACGGTATCGGGTTCGAGTATTACGGCCAGAACGGTCCAACGTTCGGCTTTGCGCCGCAGTTCGACCCCGCGAACATCGACGCCACGGGCAAGTGCGTGGAAGGCGCGCCGAACTACGGGCCGAACGCTTACGCGTCCTGCGTGTGGGGTGGTCGCGCGAAAGACGCGTACTGGGCGCAGGTCCCGACGGCCTTGGCGAAGGCGCGCTGGGGTGACTTCAGCACGTTCGTGAAGGCGACGCAGTACACGCGCAGCCAGCCCGCGCGGAACGTCTTCGGCATCACGACCGGCGACTTCAACTCGCCCGATTCGTTCGAGCGCGATCGCACGCTCGTCGGCGAGCTCAAGTGGCAGAAGACGCTCACGCCGGAGCTCTCCGCCATGGCGCGCCTTTACGGTGCCACCTACGACTACGTGCAAAAAGCCTACTCGCACGACTACGCGGCCGACGGCGGCGGCGTGAACGTTCCCGACCCGAGCGACCCGCGCCAGGGTTTCTTCTACCAAGGACAGACCGGCGTGTCGCAATGGGGCGGGCTCGAGCTCCAGGGCACGTACGACTTCCTCGGCGACGGCCGCTACCCGCTCCTCGTCGGCATCGACAACCGCGTGCGCCGCATCGGCTACGCCGACGACTTCGTCGATGTGCCGACGGGCAAGAGCTACGGCACGGGCAGCCACTACGATCGCGTCGAGTGGCTCGTGGCCCCCTACGTGCAGCAGCGCGCCAAGCTCTCGAGCGAGTGGCAGGTCAACGGCGGCATCCGCGTCGATGCGCAGACGGACTTCTCGCCGGCCCTCTCGCCACGCCTCGCGGCCGTGTACACGCCCGCGTCGATCCCCGGTACGTTCAAGGCCGTGGGCTCGTCGGCGTTCCGCACGCCTACCGGCTACGAGCGCTTCACCGCGATCCCCGGCGAGCAGGTGCCCAACGCGGGGCTGACCCCGGAGCGGGTGTGGACCGCGGAGCTCTCCTACGAGCGTCGCATCGGCAAGCTCCGTGCTCTTGGTGGTGTGTTCTACAACTACTTCACGGACATGGTCGCCTACGGACCCTCGGGCCTCGCCACGGGTGAGAACTGGTTCGCGAACAGCAACGCGATCTCGAACGTCGGCTTCAACGGCCTCGTCGAGGGCTCGTACGACCAGCTTCGCTACGGCGCGACGCTCACCGTCGCGTCCACGAGCGTCGACGCCGTTGGGGGCTCGCGCGACTTGCCGGCCTCGCCGACCTTCTTCGGAAACGTGCACGCGAGCTACGAGCTGCCAAAGCCGATCCCGGTCCTCTCGACGGCCCTTGCGTACATCGGTCCGCGCTACGCCGACGTGGCGTACGCCTCAGGAAACACGGCCGTTTGGCGTGATGGCGCCCTCGCCCCGACGCAGCTCGACTGGCGCATCACCGCGACCGGCGACATCCCGCAGGTCAAGGGCCTCACGTACCGGGTCATGACGAACCTCGCGGTCCACGACCGCATGCCCTACGCGGTCGGTCCGGTGACGGAGCCCTCCGCTTCGAGCCCCGTGCCCGTGCTCTCGCCCGTGAACCGCTTCACGCTCATGGGCGGCCTCCAGTACGACCTCGACATCCTGTGACCGCTCGCCCGGAGGGAAGAACCATGAAGCCTGCACGCATCGCCCCCGCGCTCCTCGTTGGGCTCGCGGCCTGCGCCGAACTCCCGATCTCGGTCAATGTGCCCGTGCCCGTTCCCGTGCCCGCCCCGGCGCCTTCGGTGCCCGCCGGACCGCGTGTGGGCGAAGACCAGCACTACGTTCAAGCCGACGACTGGTTCATCTCCGAGCAGCCGCTCGAGGGCGGGTGGATCTACGTGCACTTGGCGAAGCAGCGCGTGGCCCCGACTCCGGGCACGAAGATGCAGGGCCAGTACTTCAAGCTCGTCGACAGCCGCGACGTTTGGACCGCGAACGCGTGGCAGACCCGCCCCGCCGTCGCGAGCGATCTTCGCGTGGGCAACACCGTCATTTGCTTCGAGGGCCCGCAGGTGAACGACGCCTACGGTCCGCCCCGGAGCAAAGACGACGGCCGCACGGGCACGTGGTTCATGGGCCGCATCACGGACACCTCGGACGGCTTCAAGAACGTGGTGCGCATCGACCAGTACAACTGCCACACGAGCGCGCTGCGCGTCGCGCGCTGAGGCGCCATGGCGAGCCAACTCTCCACGACCGACAAGCTCGTTCACTTGCGGTCGTTGCCAGCGTTTCGCCTCGTGGCGCACGATGATCTCCGCGCGCTGGCGGAGCGCTGCCAAGAGAAAGCGTACCGCAGCGGCGAGCGCATCTTCACCGAGGGCGAGCTCGGGTCGAGCCTCTTCATCATCCTCCGCGGCACCGTCGGCATCGCCCAAGGCGCCGGCGCACGCATGACGGAGGTCGCGCGCCTCGGCCCCGGCTCGTACTTCGGCGAGTTTGCCATCTTCGATGGCGGGCCGCGCACGGCGACGGCTTCGGCCACGGAGGCCGGCTCGACGCTCCTCGTGCTCGACCGCCAGACCTTCATCCAGTTCGGCGAGAAGAACCCCAAGGTGCTCCTCGAGATCATCCGCGGCCTCACGCGGAGCGTGCGCCGCTTGAACGATCAGCTCCGCGTGCTCAAGGTGCCCGCGCCCGAGGTCGTCTCCGAAGACGACGAGGTCTCCGAGGGCGACCTGCCCCCGCGTTCGCGTCGCCTCTGAGCGGCATGCTTTCCCTCGATCTCGCGTCGCTGGTGGGGATGCCCGAGCCTTGGGCCTCGCAGGGCGTGGTCGAGGCGCTCCTCGCGGTGCTGGCGGTGTTCGTGCTCCTTCGCGCGGCGGCGCGCGGCGGTGAGCGCCCGGCGCGCGATGGCTTCGCGCGGGGCGCGGCGTTCGTCCTCTTCGCGGCCGCGGGCACGCTTTTGCTCGTGCGCGCGGGTTCGGTGGTTCTCCCCGGGAATCCGCGCGTGCGCGCGCTCGCGCCGTTGCTATCACCGCTCGTGCTCGCCTCGCAGTTGACACGTGGTGAGCGGACGACCCGCGCGCTTCGGGAGCGGGTGCGGGAGGCGGTGATCGTCGCCCTTGCCTTCGCGATCGTCGCCCCGGCGCTCGCCCTTGCCCCGTTCGTTGTGCTCCTCGAAGGAGCCGCGCTCGTGATCCCGAGCGGCAGCGGCGGCGTGGCGCTCGCGTTCGCCGGAGCGCTTGCCCTCGCCCGCGCGACGCGCATGGCACCGGAGCTGACGCTCGCGGGGGGCGTGGCCCTTGGGTCGCAGCTTGCATGGCTTCGAACCCTGGGGTTTCCTGGTCTTGGCGCGCGCCTTCGCCGCTGGGAGGACGCATGGCGTCGCCTCGCCGAGCGCGGGGGAGAGCGCAGCCATCGCGTCGCCGTCGCGCTCGCGTCGCCCGCGGCGAGCTTCGTGATCGATTGGCTTCGTCCCTCGGTGCAGCTCGTGGTCGACCGCAGCGGAGTCTTGCGCGTCGCCCCCGCGATGCCCGCACCCGAACTCGTGGAGGCGCTCCTTGCCGCGCCCGAGGGGGTTCTCGCGGCGCGCGAGCTGCATCCTTACCTCGTCGGAGCTGCCGACGTGCACGGCGCGCTCCGCTCGCTCGAGCTCCGCAACGCCGCCGCGGCCGCGCTGCTTCGTGACGACGAGAGCAAGGAGATTGTCGGGGTTTTGTATGCGCTTGGGCCAGACCGCGACGCGCTCACGGAGACCGAGGCGCGCGCGCTCCGTCGCTTGGCCGACGTCGTGGCGGCGTCGATCGGCGCGGGATCCGAACCGGTGATCGCGGCGCGCCTCAAGGGCGCGTGAGCCCAACGGGTTCGGCGGGTTTGGCGGGACCGTGGGGTAGGGGCCGTCGCCCGCGGCTGGATCGCGAGCCGACCACGGAGGTCTTCCGGGGCGCATGGGGGGGCGCGGGCGGTGATGTCGTGCGCGGGTAGGATGAAAGCGCGCCTGCCGCTGCACGAGTGCGCCCTCGTTGTAGGATGCACCTACATGCGCCGGCGCTCGGATCACACGCAAAAACCCGTGTGAGCGCGGCACGGCGGTTGCTCTCCGTACGGACGGAGACCGAACCCGATGCGAACCTTCTTCACGACCGCCGCAACCCTCACCGTCGCCACCCTCATGACCGCGTGCGCGGCCGCTCCGGTGGAGGACGAGCAAGTCGGGGCGGTGGCCTCGGCGCCAAGCGCCATCGTCGGCGGCTCACGTGCGACGGCTTACCCGGAGGCGATCCTCGTCGACATGAACAACGGATCCTGTTCGGGTTCGCTCATCGCCCCGCGCGTCGTCCTCACCGCAGGCCACTGCGTGGCGGGCGTGCGCTCGTGGACCGTGAAGGCCCCCTTCGCCGGGAGCCAGCAGGCGCGCGTTCTCGAGGGAAAAACGCTCGATTGGACGTACGACGCCTCGGGCTACGTGAACCCGAACCAGCACGACGTCGGGCTCCTCTACCTCGACCGGCCGATCACGATCGCGAAGTACCCGACGCTCCAGCGCAGCAAGGTGGCGAACGGGACCACTGTCGTGAACATCGGCCGCATCGACAACGGCACGCTCTCGACCTCCGCGCTCTTCGTGAGCAAGCCGATCCCGGTGCGCGACGCATCGTCTGCGGGCTTCCCCTACGATTACATCTCGAGCGAGGTCATCGAGTCGGGCGACTCGGGCGGACCGGTCGAGCTCACCGGCGACGGCCACGTGATCGTCGCCGTGAACTCGGGCGGCGGCGGCGGCACGCAGGTGCTCGCGCGCGTGGATCTCGTCCAGAGCTGGATCGACGGCTACGTCAATTCCCACGGCGGCTACGCGTCGAGCGTGACGCCCGCGCCGGCACCGACGCCTGCGCCTGCTCCGGCATGCGCCTCACCCGAGCGCGAGGCGAACGACAGCTACACGGCGGCGAACGGGTTCTCGACCAAGGCCTGCGGCACGCTTACCGCCGGTGACCAGGATTGGTTCACGTGGACGATTGGCGCGGCCACCACGAGCTACCAGCTCCAGCTCCAGGCAACCGGCGACGCGCAGATGAAGATGTGGAAGCTCGTGAACGGAAGTTACATGCAGATTGCAAACGATACGGGCACGTCGTTCGTGAAGCAGTCGACGAGCGCAGGCACGTATGTGGTGGGCGTCTGGTCGGCCTCCGGCGCGGCGCAGAGCTACGGTCTCACGCTCACGAAGTGAGCAAACGAACGCGCGGGGTCGCTCCACCTCGAAAAGCGGTGGAGCGGCTTCCTCACGGCTGTTAGTCGGTCCCCATGGATCTCGGCACCATTGGGTTTCTCGGCGGCGGCAACATGGCAGGGGCGCTCATTCGCGGCCTGGTCGAGGGCGGTAGCGTTGCGAAGGATCGCATCGTCGCGAGCGACGTGAAGAGCGAGCGCCTCGCCTGGCTCACCGAGCACTACGGCATCCGCACGACGAGCGACAACCATGCGCTCGCGCGGGAGGTCGACATCCTCGTGGTCTCGGTGAAGCCGCAGGTCGTGGGCAAGGTGCTCTCGCCGCTCGGTGGCGACCTCAAGCCGGGAGCGCTCGTGGTCTCCGTGGCGGCCGGCGTCAGCATCGCGGCCCTCGAGACGTTCTTTCCGCCGCATACGCGCGTCGTGCGCACGATGCCCAACACGCCCGCCATCGTGCGCGCAGGCGCTACGGCCATCGCACCGGGCTCGCACGCCACCGGCGACGACCTCGCGCGCGCGAAGGCCCTCTTCGAGGCGGTCGGTCGTGCGGTCATTCTCGACGAGACGATGCTCGACGCCGTGACCGGCATGTCGGGCAGCGGGCCTGCGTACCTCATGCTCATCATCGAGGCACTCGCGGACGGCGGCGTGAAGGTCGGCCTCCACCGCGACACGGCCCTCATGCTCGCGGCGCAGACGGTGTTCGGTTCGGCGAAGCTCCTCCTCGAGACCGGCGAGCACCCGGGGCGCCTCAAAGACATGGTCACGAGCCCCGGCGGAACGGCCATCGCCGGTCTTCACACGCTCGAAAGCGGAGCGCTCCGCAAGACCCTGATGGACGCGGTCGAGAGCGCGACGCACCGTGCGCGCCAACTCGGGGCCGAGCTCGACAAGAAGCTCGGCGTCGTCCGCGAAGACTCCTGAGGCGCGCGGCTCCCTCCGCCGCACCCGCGCATGGGCATCGTCCTCTGGGCATTGCTGACGCTCGGCGCGTGGGCCGCCGCGTACGCGTGCGCGTGCCAGGTTGCGGTGCGACGCACGACGCTCGAGCGCCTCGTCGTCGCGATGCTGCTCACCGCGGGCGGCGTGCTCGTGCTCGTGATGGGCCTCGCGCTCGCGGCCGTCTGCCGTCGGTCGGTGTTGGCGGGGTCGGCGGCCGTTGTCGAAACCCTGGTTTTGTTCTGGGTAAGCGCGGACCCTCCGCGCGCGCGAAGGGTGCGTCGCCTCGTGGCCCACGACCTCGCCGCACCGGGGCGTGTGCTCGCCGACGCGCGGCGGCGGCGTGAGGTCGCGGCGCTCTTGCTGGCGCAAGGGGCTGCGGTCGTCGCCCTCTCGCTGATCTTCGCGGCACGCATGCCCACGTGGTCGTGGGACTGCGCTTGGTACCACGCGGCAATGACCCACACGGTGGCCCAGAGCGGGGCGCTGCGCTGGGAGCCGACGCACGTGGAGTACGTGAACGGCTACCCGCGCGCGGTCGAGATGCTCGGCGTGTGGCATGTCCTGCTCGCGGGCTCGAAGGAGCTCGACGACGTGGCGCAGCTCCCGTTCGCGTTCCTGGGTGCCGCGGTGGTCGGGGCGTTTTGTAGGCGTTTTTCCGTGCCGCGCGCGTTGAGCGCGGGCCTTGGCGCCGCGTGGGTGGCGTTGCCCTCGGTCGCGCTCGAGCTTCACACCACGCACGCGGACGTCGCCGCGGGCTCCCTCTTCCTCGCAGCGCTCTACTTCCTCACCGGCGCGCGCTTCGCCGCCCTCGAGATGCTCAGCGCGGCGGCGGCGCTCGGGCTCTACATCGCCACGAAGGTCACCGGCCTCTTCCACACGGCGCTGCTCGCGCCCTTCGTCGTGGCGCGCGTGGCGCATGCCCTCGTGCGTGCGCGCAGCGAGCGACGGACGCTCTTCGCGGCCTTCGCCCTCGCGCTCGTGCTCCTGCTCGTGCTCGGCGGCTTCACCCCGCTGCGAAACTGGTTTCACGAGGGAAATCCCTTGTGGCCCGCGCGCGTCGTGATCCCGTCGTTGCACGTCGTATGGCCGGGCACCCTCGACCCGGCGACGATCGCCGATCCGCCTGCGTTCTTCGGCGCGCCGGGGGCCGTGCAGCGCATGATCGACAGCTGGTACGGCACGGCGGAGGTTCCGTTTCCGGACATCCGTGCGGGGGGCTTCGGGCTCGTCTTCCCGTACCTCACGCTCCCGGTCTTCCTCGTGGCGCTCGTGGCGGCGGCGCTCGGGCTCTTGCCGCGCGCGCTCTTCGTCACCGTGCCCGTCGTGCTGCTCGCGATCGTGGTGCCCGCGGCGTGGTGGGGACGCTTCACGCTGGCCGTCCCCGCGATGGCCTTCGTCGCCTTCGGGGTGGTGCACCGCAGGCTGCCGTCCTGGCCGTTGCGGGCGCTGCTCTCGCTCGCGCTCGTCGCGCTTTCGGTCGCAGGAACGATCCGCACGCGCGAGGGCTACCGCTTTCTCCCCGAGGTCTTCGCGCCGGCGCGGGAGCTCGAGGCGCGCGTGCGCACGCTGTCGTGGCTGTGGCCGAGCGAGGCGCACGAGCTCTTCGTCGCGGACCTGCGCGCAGGCGACACCGTGATCTACGACGCGGGCGTCGGCTTCCTCGACGACCTCTGGGCCGACGACCTTCGCAACCGCGTGCAGTATGCGTCGTGCGACGGGGACGAAGAGGCGTGCGCCGCGTCGCTCGCACGGCCCGAGGTGCGCTGGGTGGTGGCCGGCGTCTACGGCCTCGCGGCACGCACGGCGGCAAAGCAGACGCAGCGTTTTCGAAGGGAATTTTCCGTCGCGCAGGGCGCCGTCGTCGTCTTTCGCCGTCACGAAGACCGCCCGTGAAGGCCATGCGTCCGAGCCTTGCTCGGGGCCGCTCGGCTCGGCATAGTGCGCCCATGGAAAGGCCCTCCGGTCGAGGACTCGCCGCCTCGGTTCGCGAGGTCGTGCCGCTGTGGGCGGCGCTGCGCGGGGCGTTCTTTCTGCTCGTGTACCTTGCACGCACCTCGTTGCCCGAGCGGTTCCCGAATCACAACAAAGACTGGGTCGGTCTCCCCGACTCTCCGCTCCTCGACGCGCTCTTGCGCTGGGACACGGGCTGGTACCGCCGCATCGTCGTGGAGGGCTACGCGTACGCGGGGCCCGGGCGCGAGAGCAACGTCGCGTTCTTCCCGCTTTACCCGTCGCTCGTGCGCGCGCTCACGCCGCTCTTTCCAAGCCATTTCCACGCGGGGATCTTCCTCTCGAACGCGTGCTTCCTGCTCGCGCTCGTGGTCCTGCACGACGCCGTGCGCGCGAAGCATGGGGCCGCCCCCGCGCGCCACGCCGTGCTCTTCGCGTTGCTGTCCCCCGCGATGGTCTTCTTCTCGGCCTACTACACCGAGAGCCTCTTCTTCCTCGAGGTCGCCGTCGCGTTCCGCTGTTACGAGCGGAAGAACTTTTGGGGCGCGGGGCTCGCGGGCCTTTGTGCCTCCGCCACGCGCACGACGGGCGTCGTCTTGCTCGACGCGTTCGGCCTCGCGGAGCTCGTTGCGCTCGCGCGGCGCCGCGAGGTCTTCGGGTGGCGTTACCTGCGCGCGCGCTTGCCGCTCCTGCTCGTGCCGCTCGGGCTCGTGGCGTACATGGTTTTCCTGAAGAAGACCTTCGGAGATCCGCTCGTCTTCACGAAGGTTCAGGAGGCCTGGGGGCGCCATGCGGACGCGTCGATCCTCGACGCGGTGCGGGGTCCTTTCGCCGATCCGCGCAGCGAGTTCTGGTCGCGGCTCGAGGCGGTCGGGGCGGTGCTCATGGTGGCGCTCCTCGCCGCCGCCTGTTTCGTGCTCGAGGCCGCGCCGCTCGCGTTCCTCGCGGTGACGATCCTGCTGCCGCTCGCCACGGGGACGGCGATCTCGATCTTCCGCATCGCCGCGAGCGCAGCGCCGCTCTACGTGGCCTTGGCGCTCCTCGGCCGAGGCCGCATGGTGCGCCTCGCGCTGCTCGCGTTTGGCGGGGCGCTCGGTGTGGCGGGTACCGTGCGTTTTTCCCTCTGGTATTGGGCCGGTTGAAGCCACGGCGATGACCCCCACGCGCACGCGCCGCTCGGCCTCTTGGTTCACGACCGTCAACGGACGCGCGTTCGTCGTGACGCTGCTCTCGCTCCTCGCCTGGGGCGTATGGGGCTACCGCCACCCGAACCCGCACCCCTGGCAAGATCTGACCCGTGGAGTCTACACGGATCATTTCTCCCACCTCAACGCCGCGCGCGCCTTCGTGCGCGTCGGCCCGCGCATCTACCGAGAGGGTGCGGCAACGATCGGTCGTGAGCCCACGCTCGAGGAGCGGCGCGCGTTCCCGGCCGACGTGCGCAGCGGCGGCAGCTTCACGGGTGGCATTTACATGCTGCCGGGTCTTGCCAAGGAAAAACCCTGGGTCACGAGCTGGTCGGGCATCGCGCGGCCGTACCCGCCGGGCGACCTCGTGCTCGTCGCGCCCGTCGCCGCTTTGTACGAGAAGACGTCGCTGTCGTTCACGCGCGCGAACACGCTCCTCATCGCGCTCTTCGTGCTCTACGCGCACGCCGGCTTCTTCGTCGCGGTGAGGCTCGTCCTCCGGCAGGCCTCGTGGGCGCGTCCCGTGCTCGCGATCGGCGCGCTGGTCCTCTACTTCGAGGCGATGCACGCGGCCCTCGAGGGCTTCTACGACGTCGCGGCGATCGCCCCGGTGCTGCTCGCCTTCGAATACCTCGCCGAGCGGCGGGCGTTGGCGGCGGCGCTCGCGTACTGCGTGGCCGCGTTCATTCACTTTCGAGTCTTTTTCCTGGCGCCAGTCGCGATCACGGCGGGCGTCTCGTTCCTCGCGCAGCGGCCGTGGCGGTCGCTCCGCGCGCGGGACGCCGTTGCGCTCCTCGCCGCGGCGGGCCTCGCGCTGGTGACCCTCCGCACGTTCTCCGTGCTCGTGCCTACGCTCCGCACCATGGAGATGAACAACCCCGCGAACGTCTTCGAGCACCCGGCGCTTCACCTCCCGGTGCTCTCGTTCGCGGTCGTGGCGAGCGCGTGCGCCGCCGTGCTCGTGGCGGCGGCCGCATGGTTTGACCTCGCCATGGTCGCGTGGCTCTCGCTCTGCTTCTTCTCGCTCCGCCAGGCCATGGGCTGGCATGCGCTCATCGTGCTGCCGTGGGTCATCGCGCCGGTCATGCGTGCGCGGCCCGGCGCAGGCGAGACCGTTCGCTCCGTGCGTCTCGCCTTCGTTCTCTACGTGGCGCTCGCCATCTTGCGCACGATGCTCTGGCCCGGCGACTGGGTCCCGCGCCTCTTCGGGCCGTGACCGAAGCCGCGGGCGCTCACGGCTTCGGCGGGGGCGGGGGCTTGAGGTGCCCGAGGTTCAGCGCGGCGATCGCGTGGAAGCGCTCGCGCGAGAAGAGCGGGTCGCGGGTGACCATGCGAATCGCCTCGTAGTAGCGCGCGAGCTCCGGGTCGCGGATCGCGTTCTCCCGAAACTCGATGCTCTGGTGGTAGCCGTCCGGGAGCGCGCGCGTGAAGTGGCCCACGCGCCAGTTCGGGTTCGGCGTCGCGGGCAGGCGCGCGAGGAGCGGGTCCGCGAGGCCGCACTCGTCGACGAGGTGCAGGCTCGGGCCGCCTTCGACGCCCTTGATGCCAAGGAGGCCGCACACCACGGAAACCGAGCGAATCGTGGGCTCCCAGGAGACGTCGGCGTAGGTCTCGCGGCGCGCGTTCACGAGCGCGAAGTCGTGGAAGTAGTAGCCGCGCTCGTCGGCGATGCCGTCGCGGCCGATGCCGCTCTCGTTGAAGTTCCGGTCGGCCCACAAGGTCGCGCGCACGTTCGCGGCGCCGAGGATGCAAAGCACCGCGGCTCCCACGGCGAGCGAGGGTACGCGCGGCTCGGTGCGTGCGAGGAGGACGATCGCGAGCACGAACGGCGCGGTGAAGAAGCGTCCGCTCATGAAGTCACCGCCCACGAGCACGACGAAGGCGAGGTAGGCGGCAATGCCGAGCGCGAGCGCGCGATCCAAAGGCGCGCGACGCGGTCCGACGATCAGCGCGCCGGTCACGAGGGGCAGCGTGAGCGCGTCACGGCCAAAGGAGTCGAGCACGTAGCGAAGCCCCTGGACGAACTTCTCGCGCGCCGAGATGCCCGTGCCGAGCTTCGCGTAGGCCGTGTTGGGAAAGGGGAAGCCGTAATAGACGAGCGAGAACGCGGTCCACGCGAACACGGGCAGCGCCCAGGCGAGGGCCATCGCCGCGATGGTCTTCGGTCGCCGGCGCACGCCCCAGGCGAAGACGGCCACGGTCGGGGCGACGAGCAGCGTCGCGTCGGCGCGCACGAGGTAGACGAGGCCCGCGAGGAAAGCGACGCCGATGCGATCGGAGTCGCTCCCACGCCGCTCGAGGCGCGCGGCGACGATCACGAGGAGCACGAGCAGCAGGTGCAAGAGCGGGTTCTCGAGGCCCGAGGTCGCGAAGTCGACGAACGCCTTCGAGAGGAGCAGCGCGAGGGCCGCGAGCGCACCTGCCCAGAGGTCGCGCGTCACCTTCGTGGCCACGAGGCCCACCACCGCGAGCGTGCACGCGGAGGCGAGGACGATCGCCACGACGAAGACGTTGTCGAAGGCGTACGTGCCCGCCGCGAGCAGCAGGAACCAGAGCGGGTGCGTGTAGGCCTGCACGCGCTCTTCGACGTTGAAGCGCGGCCCGTAGCCGTGGAGCCAGTTGAGGACCGTGCGGAACGTGATCTGGGCGTCGTCGGTGAGCCACGCGCTGCGGGCGAGCATGGCCGTCGTGAGCACGAAGAGCGCCACCAAGAGCGCCTCGCGCGGCGGGGCGAGGGCGGGGCGCACGGGCTTGGGGGCGGCTTCGTCGTTCATGGGCTCTTCTCGCCGGGGCTGACTCCGCCTAGCCGATCGGCGTCGCGCGTGGGGGCCCGTGCTCGACACTCCGGCCCACTCTTGCTAGCGCCGCGACCATGTCGGAACGGCTGGATTCGCAGGCTTCGAGCGGTCTCGAGTGGTTCACGCGCAGCGTCGCGCTCGCGGAGGCGCGTGCGCGCGTACCGAACGAAGAGACCCGCGCACGCTTGCGAAAGGCGCAGTCGGCCCTCGAGCTCGTGGAGCTCGGGCTCGAGCCACCCGAGAGCTTCGCGAGCGGCGATCCCAACGACGCGCTCTTGCTCCTCTTGGCCGAGGCGTTTCGTGTCGCGCTGACGCTCCGCGCCGGGCTCTCCGCGGAGGCTTCGATCGCGGAGGCGCTCGCGTCGCTGCCCTCCGGTGCGCTGGCGTCGTTCGCGCCCGAGGGCGCCGAGCTCGGAGCCTTGCTTCAGCACCTGGGCGAGGGACGCGCCGATGCGTTCACGGGGCTCGCGCCGCTGGACGCGGACGAGCGCCTCGCCGACTGCCGTGCCTTCGTGCGCGCCGTCGTCGCCGAGGTAGCCAAGCCCCTCGAAGCGGTGGCGAATCTCCAGCGCGAGCGACGAAATCGGGTCCTTGGCGTCTTCGCGGCCGCGCTGCTGGTGGTCGCAGGCGGCGTCTTCACGGCGAAGCGAGCCGCGGAAGGCCCGGATCTCGCGGGCGGCAAGCCCTTCACGGCGAGCTCGGCCTACGACTCGTTCGCCACGGCGGGCCGCACGAACGAGCCGGTCGCCTTCGACCTCTTCGCGCACACGGTCGAAGAAGAGCACCCGTGGATCCAAATCGATCTCGGCAAGAGCGAGCGCGTGAAGAAGGTGCTCGTGAAGAACCGCACGGACTGCTGTGGCGAGCGCGCGGTGCCCCTCGTCGTCGAGGCGAGCGTCGACGGCAGCTCGTGGACCCAGGTCGCGCGCCGCGACGAAATCTTCACGGAGTGGAACGTGGCCCTCGCGCCGACCGAGCTCCGTTTCCTGCGTTTCTCCGTGCCGCGTCGCACCTTTCTCCATCTCTCGCGCGTGCAAGTCTGGCGCTGACGATGGCGCGCGCGGCGGAGGAGCACGGCCTTCGAGGTCCGCACGCCTACGAGGCCTCGCCGTGGGCCGTGGCGTGGCTTCGCACGCTGCTCGCGGTGGTCTTCCTCGGCGCCTTCCCGTACCTGCACCGCATCAACAACCCGAACGAGAACGTTCGCGTCTACATGACGATGGCGATCGTCGACAGCGGCACGTTCCGCGTCGACGAGCAGGTCGAGCTCTTCGGTCACACGAACGACCTCGCGCGCGCCCCCGACGCGAGCGGCGCGTGGCACCGCTATTCGGTGAAGGCGCCGGCGACGAGCTACGCGGGCGTGCCGGTTTATGCAGCGTTTCGCGCGATTGCACCGCGCTTCGGCCTTACGCGACCGACCCTTGCCGCGACGGCGCTCGAGCGTGAAGCGTGGCTGCGAGGTGCGATCTGGGCGCTGCGGTTCTTCACCGTGCAGCTCCCGTGCTTCGTGGCGCTCCTCGCTTTCGAGCGCTGGCTCCGGCGAGTCTCGCGGGACGCCGTGCTCCGCTACGCGACGGTCCTCGCGGCCGGCCTCGGCACGAACCACCTGGCGTCGTCGCTGCTCTTCGCGAGCCACGCGCCGGTGGCGTGGGCGACCTTCGGCTCGTTTGCGCTCGTGCTCGGGGTCGCGCGACCGCGCCCAGGGCGAGCGTTCTTGGCAGGCGTTTTTGCGGGTCTCGCGACGCTCCTCGAGTACCACGCGCTGCCGATGTCCGTGATGCTCGCGCTGGTGGCGACCGTGCGCTACCGGCGCCTCGTGCCGCTCGCAGCCTTCGGCGCAGGGGCGGCGACGCAGGCCCTCGCGCTCATGGGGTACCAGTGGCGCGCCTACGGCAACCCGCTCACGCCGGGCCACAAGCTGTGCGAGAGCCAAGAGTTCGCGAGCGCTCACGCGAAGGGGCTCTTCGGCATCGAGCTCCCCGATCCCGTCGCCTTTCGTGAGCTCTCGCTGAACCGCACCTTCGGGTTCTTCACGACGAGCCCGTTCATGTTCCTTGGCCTCGCGGCGCTCGCCATGAGTCTTTTCTCGGTGTCTTCGCGTTCGCGCCGCTGGCGTGCCCACCTCGGCGCAGGCTTCGCGATCATGCTCGCGCTGTGGCTCGCCGTGAGCGCCTTCGTGAGCTGGCGTGGCGGGTGGACCATCGGGCCGCGCTTCTTCGGGGCCGCTCCGCCGTTCTTTGCGTTCTTCGCGCTCGTGGGTCTCGAGGTCGTGGCGGCGCGCGGTGCGACGTGGCGCACGAGCGCGCGTGCGGTCGCCGGTGGGCTCGCGCTCGCAGGCGTCCTCTCGCTTGGCCTCGTGGGCCTCTTCGTGAGCTCGCTCCCCGAGGGCGTCGAGCGGCCCTTCGTCGACGTCGTCGTGCCCTTCACGCTCGCGGGCCTCGCGCCTCACCACCTCGCGGAGCTCGTGGGAATCCCGGGCTTTCGGCCGTTCTTCCTCGTCGTCGCGGCGCTCGTGGGCGCGGGGCTTTGGCCGCTCGTCGTCGGCGCCGGCGAACGTCTCCCACGTGCCCTGGCCCGCTTCGCGCTCGCGATGCTCGTGCTCGGCGCAGGTCTCGTGCCCGCGCTCCTGCCGAACGCGAACGCGGAAAGCGTGCAGGCTGCACGCGACGCACGAACGTTCTACGCGCAGTACTGGGAGCCCGAGGGCGGGAGCCGCATGCACGAGCTCGCGAAGCGCCGGGAGCAGGGGGCGGCGTCGGCGTGCGATCTCACGAAGCTCGCGCGCCTCGAGGGGCTCTTCGGTCACGACGACCGCGCGCAAGGGGCCCGCGAAGAGGCGGCGCGCCGCGGCGGCTGCAGCGCGTTTCTTCAGCGTTTTTGAGGGAGTGCGAGGCCGAGCTCTTTCATCACGGCCTGCAGGTCTTCCCACGCCTGGCGCTTCGACTCGGCGAGGTTGCTCGTGGGCCGCAAGAGGAAGCTCGGGTGGTAGGTCGGCATCAGCATGGTGGTGCCGCGGTAGAGCTTCCAGGTGCCGCGCACCTTGGTGATCGGCATGCTCGTGCCGAGGAGTGAGGCGAGCGCCGTGTTGCCGAGGGCGACGATGACCTTCGGCGCGACGAGGTCGAGCTGCTCGTGGAGGTAGGGGATGCACGCGGCCACCTCGTCGGGCTCGGGCCGGCGGTTGCCTGGCGGGCGGCACTTCACGATGTTGCAAATGTAGACGTCGCGCTCCGGGTCGAGGCCCATGGCGCCGATCATTTTGTCGAGGAGCTGACCCGCGCGGCCCACGAAGGGCTTGCCGCTCGCATCTTCGTCCGCACCCGGACCCTCGCCCACGAAGACGAGCGGCGAATCGGGATTTCCGCGAAAGAACACGGTGTTCGTGCGCGTCTCGTGGAGGCGGCACTTGGCGCAGCTCTGCACCTCCGCCTCGATACGGGGAAGGTGCACGTGCTTGTCGCGCGCCTCGCCAGGCGGCGGAGGCGCGGGGACGGGGATCTTGGGCTTGGTGACGCGGGGCACGGGCTCGGGCTCGTCGAAGAGGTGCGGGGAGAAGGGGGGAGGGGGCCCGGCGGGGCTTGGCGCGCGGAACGCCGGGTCGACGAACGCGACGGGGGGCGGCCGCGGCGTCGCGAAGCTCTCGTGTGGCAGCTCGTGAGGGGCCTCGCGCGGTTCACGTGCGGAGCGGTCGCGCGGGAAGCCCACGGACCCGCTCTCGCCGTGCCACGCCACGTAGGCGTGCACCGCGCGCACGAGGTCGGCGAGTTCGCTCCGCAGGTCGTCGTCCATCCGAGGCGAAGCCTACCGCGAAACGTCGGCGTCGGGTCCATGAGGGCGCCGGTCGACGGGGCCGTCGAAGCGTGGGCGCTGCATGGCGCCGAGCTCGCTTCGGCGAAGAGGAATGCCTCGGAGAAAACCCTCGCGCGCCGCCGCGTCGTCGCAGCCGAGCGCCGAGAGGAGCGGGAGCAGCGGCGCGAGCCAAGCTTCCGCGCTCTCGCGGGACGTCGTCGTGTGCACGGTGAGCATCCGCGCCGTCGGGGCGGGGCTTGGTGCGGCGACGGTCTCATGGGCGACGGCCGCGCACGGGCTCTCCCACACGTCGCCGAGGGCGCGCCCGGTCTGGAGCGCGAGCGCTCGCGCGTGGCGCTCGGACTCCTCCAGCGTGCCGAGCGGACAGATCGCGCCGAGGCGATCGAGCTCGCCGAAGAGCTCCGCGGCGAGGGCGCGCCCACGCTCGGGCGATCCAACGTGAACGGCGAGGCGAGGCGAGAGGCAGCCTCGTTGATCGAAGGCGACGATGTCGCGCGCGAGGGCCGCCACGCTCGTGCGTGCGGTCTCGTCGGTGAGCAGCGCGAGGCCGAGGCCAGGCCCGTGGATCTCGAGCGTCCCACGAACGAGGGGTCGCAGCGTGCGCACCGTGTCGGCCGAACCGTAGAGAACCACGCGCGCACGCGGGTTGGCGAGCGGCAGGTCGTCGCGCGAAGCGAGGTTGCGTAGCCCCGTGACACCTGCGTCTTCGACGAGGCGGCGCGCGAGCACCGCGTCGCGCGAAGATGGGTAGACCAGCACCTCTTCCGCGCGCGCCACGGCACAGGCGAGCGCGCGCAGGGCCGCGGTCGTCACGTTTGCCGCGAGGACGATCACGAGGGGCCCCTCCGTCACGGCGGGCCCGGCGTTGGTCACGAGCGTGCGCACGTCGTCGTCGGTCGCCCACCACTCGAGCGCGTGCTCGAGCGCCCAACGCACCCCCTCGTGCGAGAGTCCGCTCGCCTCCGTGAGTGCGCGGCAGAGCCCGGGATCTGGCGAAAAGCGGCCTTCTGTGTCGGTGACGAGGCTCTTCGCGGTGGCCACGAGCGCCGATGCCCGTGCGTGCGCGCGATCGGGTGTCATGGGCCGAGCAGCTCGTCGATCGCGAGCGAGCACCCGCGTGGCGTCGCGCCGGGCGCGCGGCCATGGAGCGCGATCGTCGAGCCCGAGACCGTGACGAGGTCTGCGGTCTGGACGACGACTGCGCTGTCGACGTTGAGGAGATCGGTGATCCGCGCGAGCCCCTGCGAGCCCGCGGGCAAGAGCGTGAGCGTGTCCGGGTCCACCGCGTCGACGCGCATCCACGGCGGGAGCTCGAAGGAACCGTGGGCGCCCGTGGGCGAGAAGAGCGGCGCCTCCCAACCCTGACTCGAGAGCTCGGTCATGCCGTACTCGGCGACGACGGAACGCTCGGGTATCGCAAAAACCCTGGCGAGCGACGCGCGAAGCTCGCCTGCCTCGACGACGCGCGAGCGCCCTTTGAAGCCGCCGGTCTGCATGAGCACGCTCCGTTTCGGCAGCGGGAGCACGTCGTCGCCGAGCGCATCGAGGAGGTGCACGAACGCGAACGAGGTGCCCGCGAGGAACACCGGTCGATCCTCCACGCACGCGCGCGCAATCGCCTCGTCGAGCGCCACGAGGTTCATCTCGTCGCCGCGCAGGAAGAAGCGCTCGTGCGGGTCGTTCACCGTGTCGAACGCGCGCACGAAGGTCGCGAGCATGTGCGTGAGCGAGGAGTCCGGGAGCTCCGCGGGGCTCGGACCGAGCACGAGCACCGGAAAGCGATCGCCGAGGTGGGGGCTGAGCGCGCGACGACCAAAGGCCACGGCTCCGCGATCGTAGGTGGCGATCGAGCGGAAGGCGTGCGCGCCGCGTGCGCCCACCGTCGTCCCCGAGGTGCGGAAGGTCGCGGCGTCGAGGTGGGGCGCGTGCGCCGCTACGCGCGTGAGCTTGAACGTGTCGGTGGGAATCCCAGGGATCCCGCTCGCCTGGGCGAGGTGCTCGAGGTCAATCGCATGCGCGCGCGCAAGACGCTCGTAACCGGAGGCACGCTGGTGACGCGCGAGATCGCACGCGAGCGCGTCGAAGGGCTCTGGCATGGGCTCGCCGCGCTCGAACGACGCCACGAACGCGAGGGCACGCGCGTGGAGCG
>CAIOHM010000407.1 GCA_903858055.1 uncultured delta proteobacterium | reverse complement strand
GAACACCGCCGCGCTCTGGGCCGGGAGGCTCACGGTGACTTCGCCGCTCGCCGGTACGCTCAGCGCCGCGGGGACGACGCCCATCGCATCCGTGAAGCTCTTGCCGCGCGCGAGCGCGCCGAGCGTGAAGGTCGCCGTGCTGGTCTTGCTCGCGTGCGTGTTGAAGACTGCGAACGCCACGGCCTCGCCCGCGTCGCCGCCGCTGCGCTCGACCGCGAACATGCCCGCGTCCGCTTCGTTGCCCGTGCTCGTCGTCGCGTAGCGAACCGAAGCGTCGCCGCGGCGCAGCGCCACCTGGTCTTTGCGCACGCGCGTGAGCTTCGCGAGGTGCCGGAACGTGTCGCCGTCCGTGCGCCAGCTCGGGTTCGCCTGCCAGTAGACCTCACGGTTCGAGGGATCGTTGCCGCCCGCGAAGTCGAGCTCGGTCCCGTAATACACGCACGGGATACCGTCTTCCGCCATCAAGAACGTGAGCGCGTTGCGGAGCGCTGCGACGTCGCCCTTCGCGTCGAAGAGGAAGCGCGGGCGATCGTGGTTGTCCATGAAGTTCACGAGGGCCTTCGTCGGCGCGACGCCGATGCCCTCGTCTTGCGCCTCGGTGCCGTAGTTCTGGCTGCGCTGCGCCCAGAGCTCTTCGATCTTCTTCGTGCCCGCCTGGCCGCCCTGCTTCGCCACCGCGAAGACGTCGTGGAAGACCTGGAAGTGCTGCGAGAAATAGAAGACCGAGTCGAGCTCGCCCTTCTTCGTGTAGCTGCCGAGGAGCTTGTCGTTGCCGTCGAAGGCCTCGCCGAAGAGGAGGAACTTCTTCTTTCCCTGGGCCGCGAGGCGCTGACGCACGGCCTGCGAAAACACCTGCCAGAACTCGTGCTCCACGTGCTTCACCGTGTCGATGCGGAAGCCGTCGAGGTCCGTCTCCTCGACCCAGCGCGCGTAGGCGTCGACCATCGTCGCGCGCACGATCGGGTCCTCCGTGGCGACGTCTTTGAGCCCGCCCGGGAAGTCGCCGAGCTCCACCTGCCGCTGCTCGTCGTACGACGTGATGCGGCCCATGCCGTGGTAGCCCGCCGCCGTGCCGAGGATGCCCGGCTTCGGCGGCACGCGGTTGATCGTCGGGTCGTCGATGAAGATCATCGGCGCGCGGCCTGCGAGGCCGAGCGAAGTGAACGACTGCACCCCGCGCACGTCGAAGTCCGGGTCGTACTCGTTGATGTGCTCGACGCGCGACGACTGGCTCTGCCCGGGAGCGCACTGGCCGGGCATGCAGAAGCCCGTGCCGCCGACGTTGATGTCGGCCTTCCCGTTGAGGTTGATGTCGTAGAAGAACGCCTGCCCCATGTGGTTCGTGACGATGTCGAGCACGACCTTCATGCCGCGCGCGTGGGCCGCGCGCACGAGCTTGCGCAGCGTGGCCATGTCGCCGAAGTGCGGGTTCGTCTGCGTCAGATCTTGCGCCCAGTAGCCGTGGTACGCGTCCACGTCGGCGTCGGTCTCGACGTTGCGTACGACAGGAGAAATCCAGATCGTCGTGACACCAAGCTCGCTCAGGTAGCCGAGCTTCGAGGTGAGCCCGCTCCAGTCGCCGCCTTGGTAGCGGGCGAGCGCTCCCGGCACCACGCGCTGGTCGTTGTTGAGGTCGCCGTTCGCGAAGCGATCGACGAGCACTTGGTAGATGACCTCGTCACGCCAGTCGTCCACGTGGGTGGCGAGCGTCGGGCGCAGCGCGTCTTCGTCGAGGGAGACGCACGCGGCCTGCGTGGAGAGGAACGCGCCCACGACGAGGGCGGCGCACGGAGCGAGGGTGAGGAGGCGCTTCATGGCTTTTTCCTGCGAATCTTCGGACGAAACGATCACGGGTACGACGACGAGTTGAACCACCACTCGGCGAAGACGCCCGCGTAATGCGAGAGACCGCGCGAGGCGAAGAGGTCGTCCACCGGGTAGAGGGCGCGCGCGCCGGCGTCGCGGGCCGTTGCAAGGTACACGAACCCGATCTGCGGGCGCTTGAAGGAGCCGGGGCCCCAGGGTGTGGCGTAGAGCTGCGCACCGAGGCGAAGCGCGTTCGCCTTCACGATGTCGTTCGCCGCTTGGTCGAGCATGGCGTAGCGGCGGTGCTCGAGGCCGAGCTCGAGGGCCGCGCCGAACTTGCGGTGAAACCACCACTGCGGGCGCACCACGAGGTTGCCCTCGTCGAAGTTCTCCCAGGTGGTCGGCGCGCTCGGGTCACGGCGCAAGCGTCGCCCGTAGCCCGCGAAGAGCACGCCGAAGTCGCCCTCCTCCCAGTTGCCCGCGAAGGCGGCGAGGAGCTCGTTCGCGTTGCCGGTCGTGCGCCCTGCGTTGAAGACGCCCGGCGTGGCGAGCGGGTCCACGGTCGCGAGCCCCTGCGCGTAGCGCGCCCACACGGTCGCGTAGGTGTCGCGCTGCCCCTTCCAGACCGAAGCCTGCACACCCAGCAAAAACCCGTAGTCCGCCGGGTAGGCGAAGAGGTCTTGGCGGTTTTGATCCTTCGAGACACCGGCGGCCATCTCGTGGGCCTCGCCGTAGAGCACGACCTTCGCGCCCTTCGCGTCGTCGTCGAAGGGCTTGCTCGTCTCGCTGTTGCGGAAGAAGCGCGTGACCTTGAAGGTCTGAATCGCGCGCGGGCGGTCCAGGTACTCGACCTGCGTGGAGCCGACACCGGCGCGCACGAGGCTCGGCATCGTGCCGTAGGTGCTCGGGCTGTCGATGCGCTGCAGCCCCGCGTGGAGCTGAAAGAGCGTGTCGCCGGCGCCGCGCGGGAGCGCGTACATGGCCCCGCCGCCGAGCGTGTTTTGGTTGTCGAGCGGCCACCAGTTGAGGAGGTAGGCGTCGTCGCCGCGCACCATGCGCGAGCCCGCCCAGAGCGAGAGGCGGTCGAAGTTCATCTGCGCGTAGAGCTGGCGCAGCGCGAGCGTGTCGCTCGCCTTTCCGTCGAAGTGGAAGAACGGCGGGAGGAGCGCCACCGTCGTCACCACGCGCGTCGTCGTCTCGGCGTCGATGCGGTCTTCGCGGCGCAGCTCGAGCTCGGCGTAGCTGTCGAGGTCGAGGCGCGAGCCGTGGTCGACGATGTTCGCGGCGCGGCCCGTGCGGCCGGTCAAATCGCTTGCGGCGTTCACGCGGCCGTAGGAGCCGAACTCGAAGCGGCCGTCGTCGGCGGAGGCGTGGGCAGCGCACGCGAGGGCGAGAGCAGAGAGCGTTCGTTTCATGGAGCGAGCACCAGGGCGCCGTGCGCCGGGAGGGTCACGTCGAGGGCGGAGGAGGCGAGCGTGTAGGTCGCGCCGCCGAGGCGGTCGCGGAGGGTACCGGAGAAGCGCGCGGCGAGCGAAGGCGGGAGCACCACGCGGCGCGGGCCGGCCGTGCGCGCGAGGAGCACGAGGGCCGCTTCTCCGCTCGGCGTCTCGCGGCTGAAGGCGAGGAAATCATCGGTCGCCACGAGCGTGCGGTAACCGCCGCGGCGGAGCGCCGGAAGTTCCATACGCGCGCGGCCGAGCTTCTCGGTGAGCGTGCGCGTCGCGGTCTCTTCGGCGCTCAGCGTGCCTTGGCCACGCCAGGTTGCGCGGTTGTTGGGGTCCGAGGCGCCGACCTCGCCGTACTCGTCGCCGTAGTAGAGCAGCGGCGCACCGGGGATCGTGAGGAGCCACGCGAGGGCGCCGCGGTGGCGTGCGAAGGCCTCGGCGTCGGGCGCGGGGGCCGCGGGGGCATCCCACTGGCGGAAGGCGTCTCCGCGGGGAAAACCCGCCTGCCCACGGTAGGTGGCCATCGTCGCGAAGCGCGTCGTGTCGTGGCTCCCGATGTACGGGGTCATGACGGCGTCGCTCGGGTACGCGAGCAGCGAGGCGCGGGTCCAGTAGTCCGCGTGCGCGAGGCCGCGGTCTTCGTAGGCGAAGACGCTTGCTGCGGCGGCGTGGAAGAGCACGAAGTCGAACTGACCGTCGAGCCCCTGCGGGCCCATGTAGCGGTTGATCGTCCCGTAGTTCTCTTCGTTGCCTGGGCAGTTCGGAGCGGTGCACTCGCTCCAGCCCATGGCGGTCTCGCCCGTGAGGAAGATGCGGGTCCCTGCGGCTTCGAAGCGGCTGCGCACCATGGCCGTGAGGTTGCGCACGGCGGCGTCTTCCACGTGCTTCACGGCGTCGACGCGCAGGCCGTCGAGCTCGAAGGTGTCGAGCCAGAAGCTTGCATCTTCCACGAACGCCTTCGAGGCCGCGGGCACTGACCAGTTCACGTCGGGCAGGTAGGGCGCGAAGAGGCAGTCGAGGCGGCGAGCCGTCCAGTCGCAGCTCGCGGTGCCGCACACGCAGCCGGTGCGGAACCACTCGGGGTGGCTCTGCATGTACTCGTGCTCCGCGTGCACGTGGTTCACGACGAAGTCTTGCAGCACGCGGATCCCGTGCGCGTGCGCCTCCTTCACGAGCGCGCGCAGGCCGGCTTCACCGCCGATGCGCGGGTCGACCTCGCGCGCCTTCACGGGCCAATAGCCGTGGTAGCCGGTCACCTTCGTCACGCCGTTCGCGGCGGCGTAGGAGCCCTGCGGGTTCCGGTGGAAGGGGCTCAGCCACAGGGCGCGCACGCCCATGCGATCGAAGACACCCGCGCGGATCTGGTCGCGAATGCCGAAGAGGTCGCCGCCCTGGAAATCGGCGCGCCGATCGACGCCGGCCGTTGGTGCCGCGTTCGAGCTCGCCTCGCCGTCCGCGAAGCGGTCGACCATGGCCATGTAGATGGTGGCGTCCTGCCACGCGAAGCGCTCGGCCTCGACCCAGGTCACGAGGTGCAGCACCTCGCTCGTGCGGCCCGCGAGGTCGGTCACCGTCACGTCGAAGGAGTGGCGCCCGAGCGCGAGGCCGCGCAGATCGAGGCGCAGCCAGCCGCTCGCCGCGTCGAAGCTCGCGGGCGTGACCGGCGTCGCGTCGAAGTCGTGGCGATCGACCACGCGCGCGGAGGCGAGCGGCACCCCGGTCGCCGCGCTCGAAGCGCGCACCCAGGCTTCGAAGCGCCCTTCGCGGCCGTTCACGAGCACGGTGGAGGACGACACGGCGCGCACCGCGGGGCGGTTGCAGTCGGCAACCTCGAGCATCGAGTTCTCGACGCCGCCTTCGTAGACGCGCTTCCCCTCGCCGTCGTCGAAGCGCCACTGGCCATCGACCACGAGCTTGTACGCGTAGGCGCCGGGCGCGAGCTGCAGCGAGGCGGAGAACGCACCGTTCGCGTCGGGCCCGGTCATCGCTTGGCCCGCGAAGGCGTTGAACGAGCCGGCGAGCTTCACCTGGCGCGGGCGCTCACCCACCGGAGGCACCCAGCGTACGGTCACGGGGCACTGCGCGAGCGTCGCGGCGTCGCCACTCCACGGCGCTGCGTCCACCGCCGTCGCGCCGCTGTCCGACGAGGCCGCGTCGCCCTCGGGCGCGCGCGCGTCTTGGCCCACATCCACGCCCGCATCGAGGGCAGGCGGCGTGTACGGCGCCTCGTCACGCCCGTCGCTGCAGCCCGAGGCCGCGAGCACCACGAGCGCACAAACCAAGCTCTTCTCCAAGCGAACCATCACACGACCTCCCGGCGCGCACGACGGCGCCGCGTGCCCCACACGAGCGCGCCCACGAGCGCTGCGAGCGCCCCACGCGAGGAACCTCCGCCCGCGCCCACGACCGCGCAGCCACACGACTCCGAAGCCTCACCCTTCGAAGGCACCGGCGCGCCACCATCGGCCGTGCTCGAAGCGTCGTCGGTAGCGCCCGCTCCCGCGTCTTCCGCAGCCGCTCCCGCGTCCGCCACGCCCGCGTCGAGGCTCGGCGGAAGGTCTCCCGCATCGGCTCCCGCGAGCGATTCGTCGCCGGCCGCGTACACGCCGCACGCCGGCTGCGGCGCACCACGCTCGATGCGCTCGAGAAGCCACGCGCCCGCACCGAAGCCGGCCATCGGCACGCTGCCGCGGTACGCGCCCGTGCGCTCGTCGTGAAGCTCGGCGATGAGCCCGAAGTTCTCGTCCGCTTGCCCGCGCACCCAGCGCTCGAGCCCCTCGGCGCGCGGCGCGTTGCCGAGCATGCGCAGCGAGGTGCCGAAGCGCATGTCGAGGACGATCCACTCGGCGCGGTCGTAGGCGCTCCCGTCGTCGTTGCGGAAGATGCCCATGCCGCTCGCGGTGCGCAGCGCCGCCTCGAGGCCGCTCACGGTCGCGCGCGCCGTGCGTTTTTGCGGGTCCAAGAGGCCCATGGCGATCGCCTCGAGCACGGCAGCGTCGACGTAGCCGCGGCCCGCCGCGAGCTCCTCGGTGCTCTGCGCGAGGAAGCCGCGGTCGTCGCGGAGCTCCCGCACGAGCGCGTCTTGCATCTTCACGCCCGCCTGGCGCCACGCCGTCGCGCTCGCACCTTCGCCGAGGCGCGTGGCAAAGTTCGCGGCGTCGCAGAGACCGCGCGCGCCGACGATGCTCGTGTACGCGAAGTGCTTCTGGTTGCCGTTCCAGTGGCGCTCCCAAATCGAGGAGTCCGCCGCCACGAGGCCGCTCGCCTCTTGCAGGTGCAAGAGCGGCCCGACGACCTTCTCGCGGATCGCCGGAAATGCCTGACGAACGAAGGCTTCGTCGCCGCCGTTCGCGAGGTAGCGACCGATCGACCACAAGTAGAGCCCGAAGCCGTCGAACTCGATATTCGGGCCCGTGCCGTCGTCGTCGCTCTCCTCGGTGCCGTTGCCGAAGTAACGGCATACGCTGACTTGATACGGGACACCGACGTATGGATTGCCGCGCGTGTCACGTACGTACTTGCCGCTGTCGGCGTTGAGCACGAAGGCGAGCGCGTCGCGTGCCTCGGTGAGGTGACCGGTCTCGGCGAGGGCGACGGTGGCGTAGGCCATGTCGCGCACCCAGGCGACGTTCCAGTTGCCTTCTTGCAGGCCAAAATCCAGCGAGGCCATGATTTGGCCGAAGCCGCGCCCGGCCTCGCGCACTTGAGACATCCGCAGCATGCTCTGCTGGAGGCGCCACGTGGACCGCTCGCTCGCGTCGAAGGTCGCCGGCGCCGCCGTGAGCCAGCGGTCCCAGGCCGCTTGCTCGTCGGCCAAGAGCGCCGCCGCGTCGCGGTTTGCCAAGAACGTCGCGAGGCGGTCCTCGAACGCGCCCGTGGCGACGCCGTCGTCCGCGAGCGCCGTGTACCAGCCTACCGTGGCCGAGGCCCCAACCGCGAGGTCACCGAGCGACGCCGAGACGCCCACCACCGCGTCGTCCACGGCGCCCTGGGTCACCGCCGTTCCCAGCGAATCGCCGCGCAGAAAGGCACCATATGGGTTCGCGGTGGTCGCGCCCGCGGCCGCCATGAGCTGCGCCGACCCGAGCCCGCCGTGCACGAGGCGGTAGCCGCTCGGGCCGCTCTCCGCGAGGCCGCGCGCCGTGCGGGTGACGGTCTCGCCGTTCGTGCCGAAGGCTCCCGCGCCCACGTGGTCGTTCACGAGGCCCGCGACCGCGACCACGCCGGAACCCGTGAGGCGCGTCACCGTGATCGTCGAGACGACCGCGCGGCCAGCGAAGGCCATCGGCGCGAAATGCCGCTCGACCACGCGCACGCCGCGCCACGTGCGCTCCACGCGAACGATGCCGCGACCTTCGTCGTAGCCCACGAAATCCGGCGCCAGCGCGTTGAGCCAGGTGCTCTCGCCGCCCACGCGCACGCCGGCGAAGGCGTCGTAGCGGAGGTTCTTCGTACGCTGCGTGCTCGAGGCCGCGAGGTACGGGTGATCGAGGAAGCGGATCACCTTTCCCGTCGCGCCGTCGACGCTCGCGGCCGCATGGCCGTTCGAGAACGTCAGCTCACGCGCCGAGCGCCACGGCACGAGGGCGTGCGCGTCACGCGCGACGAGCCCTGCGCCAAGCGACGCACACACCACGCCCAAGCGGGCGGCCCACGCTGCGAATCCGTGTCCCCGAATCATGCCGAGCGGGTCGGTAGCATGGACGATCCGTCCCGCCAGAGAAAAGGTCACTCACCCATGCGTTACGCCTTTTGTACTGCAAATCAAGGGACTTTGGCGAGCGCACCCGCCGCGTCAGGCGGTCCGGCGCCGCGCATGCACGAAGGCCTCGCGGTTGCCCTTGGGGCCGTGGATCACGCAGTCCGTCACGCCGAGCACCTCGAAGCCCGCGGCTGCCACGGAGGCCACCGCCTCGTCGATGCACTTCTGACGCTCGTCGTCGTCACGCACGACGCCCTTCCCCTTGCTCACGACCTCGCGCCCGGCCTCGAACTGCGGCTTCACGAGGGCCACGAGCGTACCCCCCGGCTCCGTGCAGACTGCAAGCGCCTCGACGAGCTTCGCGAGGCCGATGAACGACGCGTCGACGACGCTCAACGCGACCGGTCCCCCGATGGTCTCCGGCGTGAGCGTGCGGCCGTTCGTGCGCTCGAGGTTCGTGACGCGCGAGTCCGTGCGGAGCTTGTGCGCGAGCTGCCCGTAGCCCACGTCGACCGCGACCAAGTGCGAGGCTCCACGCTGGAGGAGGCAGTCCGTAAAGCCCCCCGTGGAGGCGCCGAGATCCAAGCAACGCAGGCCGCGCGGATCGACGCCGAAGGAATCGAGCGCCCCCGCGAGCTTCACGCCGCCGCGCGAGACGTAGCCGTGCTCGTGGCCGCGCACCGTGAGCTCTGCCTCTTCGGGGATCGAAGCGCCCGCGCTCTCGAGCTTGCGCTCGCCCCAAAAGACGAGCCCCGCCATCACGTACGCTTGCGCCTTCGAACGCGACTCCGCGAGCCCTTGCTCCACGAGCAGCTGATCGACGCGCGCCTTCGCCATGCGGCCCTTCTACGCCGCGGCGAAATCGATCGCAATGCGGCCCAAGACGACCTCGCGCATGGGTGTATCGATCGCGATGTCATCGAGGCGCGCCACGAGCACCTCGCGATTCACGAGCCCATGGCGCGCGGCCGCCCCCGTGAACCGGCGATCCTTCTCGCGCCCAGCCACGAGCTTCGCGAGCACGAGGTCATGAATCTCAAGACAAAGGCCCGTCGCATGGCGCGTATTTGCGTTCTGCACAGGAATGAGTCGCTCGCGCCAGCCTCGAGGCAACACGGAGGTCTCTTCGCCAACCCCCTGGGCGTAGTAACCGAAGGTGTCGTGGAATGCCGAGCCCTCGCCGATGCAGCCGTCGATGAGGTCCGCGCGGTCGGGGAAGTTGAGCGGAAAGACGTCCGCCTCGTCGGACACGAGCAGCTCCTCCGGCGCGTTCGGAAACTGACCGAGCACCGACTGGCTGCCCACGATCACGAGCGCCACGTCGTCGGCGATCGTCGTGGCGGCGCGAATGATGTGTTCGAGTTGGCTGCGCGTCATCGCGATGGCCGATCGCCGAGTTGCGCCTTGGTCTCTTTCCAGATGCGGGCGCGCTCGCGGGGGGGCACGACGAACGTGAACGGCGTGCTTTGCCGGAGGGATCGCATGCGTTCATCGCCGCTTACGAGCGCCGCGCACAGCGCCTCGAGGGGGCCATCGAGGAGCTCGAGCCAGGCGGCCACGTAGAACGCGTGAGTCGTTCCGTTCCTCTGACGCGTGGTCAGACGCTCCCGCGCGCGCACGACGACGGAGGCGTCTTGACGCAAGCACGCCGCGACCGCGCGATGCAGCGCGATGCTCCTCTCTTCGGCAAGCTCGTGGCGGTCCATTCCCCGAGCGTGCGCCAGGAGGGGAGACTCCGCAAGCGCCACCTCGCCTAGAGCGTCGTGGTGCCGCTCGGCACTGGCCGTGGCGCGCGGCGTTCGGGCTCTCCTTCGCCGGTGCACGTGGACCAGGCGAGGCCGAGGGTCACGAAGAGGAAGATCCAGATCATCGCCGCGCGCAGCGGGCGGGCCTGCTGCTCCACGGTCGGGATGGGAGCTGCAAAATGCACGTGTTGCGGCTGCGCAGCCGGCGGCACGACCACGTAGTCGTCTGCTTCGTTCGGGTCTTGCCTCCGTCCGTTCATGGTTGCTCGCGCGGGCTTTAACAGCGCACCGCCACGTTACCAGCGAGCCGCACGCCGGCGACCGTCGCAAGGACGATGGAGGCGCTGAACCGTTCCGAAAACCCCTGCTAGCGTGCGAAGCCACCATGGAAGCACCCCTTCCG
>CAIOHM010000406.1 GCA_903858055.1 uncultured delta proteobacterium | reverse complement strand
GTCTTCGCGTACACGCTCTCGGTGTCCCATTCGTGCGCGTTTCGCATTCCGAAGAAGGGCAAGGGCGAGTGGGGCTGCACCGTCGACGCGACGGTGACGATTCGCAAGGCGCGCGCCACTATGAACGCGGCGGGGCAGCCGGAGCTTCGTCAAGACGGCAACTTCGACGCGGGTGGCAGCTACACGATCCACGTCAACGGCGACGGCTCGAGCACCGACCGCAGCTCGGCGGAGAACTCCGCGGCGTCTTCGGCGGCGTTCTCGCTCGAGCGCGAAATCCGTGAAGTGCCGGGTTTTCAGCTTCGCGGCCCCATCGTCGAGAGCTCCGCGTCGACGGCCGATTTCTGCCTCGGCCGCGACGTGCTCGAACTCGACCAACCCTTTCACGTGGTGAAGCTCAACGAGGCGGGCGAGCGCATCGACGTCGGCTGGGGCAAGGTGCGCTCGATCCACGACGGCTGCACCCTCACGGACGCCATGCAGGCCCGCGCGGGCGGGCGGGGTGAATTCGATCTTCGTCCGGCGCGCCTCGAGACCATCATCGGTCGCGGGGACGTGCGCGCGGGCATGACCGCCATCGAGATGCCGAGCCTTGGCGTCGGCGTGGGTCTTCAGGGCGGCACCACGGTCGATCCCATCGGCGCGAGCGCCGTGCGCGTCGACCTCGTGGGTGAATACGACCTCGCGCGCCACGTCGGCGTCTCCGAGCTCCACGCGTTCGCCCACGTCGGTGTCACGATTGTCGACGCGTCGACGCATCGCGAGGTCCTCGCGCGCCTCGGGCAAAACACCGACGGCAGCTCGGGCATGATCGGCCTTCAAGGCGAGTTCGGCCTCCTGCGCCGCCTCACGTTCGGCCGTCCCTTCGTCGACCTCGGCGCGGGCTTCGGCGGTGAGGTCACGCGCGCCTCGGGCACGAACGGGGAAGACCTCCTCGTGACGGGCTTCGGCGGCGTGGCGAAGGCGGGCCTGGGCTTTCAGGTCTCGCCGCGCTTCGCGCTCCGGCTCCTCGGGAGCGCCCGCTACTCGTTCCTGTCCCCCGTCTACGTCGGGTCCTCGAGCAGCTCGTCGTCCTCCTCGACCGAGCGCGACGCGGGCTCGCTCCCCGACGCGAGCGGGTTCGGCGTGATGGCTGGCTTCCTCTACACGCCCTGAAGCGCGGTCGCGCCCCGAGGAAGACGCCTGTGTCACCCAAGTGGATGACACACGAGGAAATCCAGGGTGCTGCGATGAATGAACCCCACTCCTCGTCGTCGAAAGCACACATGAACCCGAAGCTTCGAACGCTCCCCATTCTCCTCAGTGTCGCCACGCTCGCCGCCGCCCAGGAAGGCAGCGGCAACGCCGACATCGCTGCGCGCGCGAACTGCGCCGAGGTGGAGCTCGCGCAAGCCCTCGGCGAGAAGGTCGACCCCGCGGAGCTCGCCGCGTGTTCGGGCCGCGCCAAGCCTGCCCCCACGCCGCGCCCCGCTCCGCCAAGCAAGAAGGGCGAGAAGCCCGCACGCGAGGGAATCTTCGTGCCGCCCGCCTTCCCGGACACGCCCGTGCCGCCGCCGCCTCCGGTGCGCCCGGGCTGGCTCGACGGCAAGCTCGCCGACGGGTCGGTGATCTACGGCGTTGGCCTCGTGCGCAAGGGGGAGGTTGGTGCAGGCCAAGAGCGCATGGTCGCGTTCCAGCGCGCGGTCTTCGAGATCGCCGCGCAGCTTCAGGTGCGCATCGACGCGACGAACGTCGACCGCCAAACGAACGAGAGCGTCGAGTCGACGGACGCGAACGGCCGCACGAAGCGCGCGACGCTCGACACGCAGTCGTTCTCGGCGACGACGCAAATGCTCGTGCAGGCGACCCTCGATGGCGTCGTGCTCGTCGACCAGTACCGTGATCCGAAGAGCGGCGCGTTCTACGTGCTCGCCTCGCTCGACCAAGAAGAGATCGCGCGTCGCGAGCAGGCGGTGGCCGATGCCGTTCTCAAGGCGCTCGCCGAAGCGGCGGAGGGGGTCTCGCAGGCCTTCGCTACCGACCGCCTGAGCCCGGAAGTGCTTCACGATCTGGGCGACGCGCTCGAGCAGGCGAACACCGTGGGCCGCTCGCCGGTGGGGCGCAAAGTGCGCGATCGCTGGAAGCGCGAATACGAGGAGATTCTCAGGCTTGGTCGCCGTCTCGCCGGTTGCGCCGACGTCGACGGTGGCCTCGAAGGCGACGGCCACACCGTGCGCTTCAAGGTCTCGTGCGCAGGCAAGGCGTGGCGCGGCGCGCGCTTCACGGCG
>CAIOHM010000405.1 GCA_903858055.1 uncultured delta proteobacterium | reverse complement strand
CTTCGCCCGAGCGAATCACCTCGACGATGTGACGCCCGCCCTCGTGGACCTTGTTGACCACGGTGGCCGGAATGCGCGCGCGCTCGAGGGCCTTCGCGGTGCCGCCGGTCGCGACGATGTCGTAGCCGAGGGCCCGGAGGCGACGCGCGATGAGGCACGCGGCGGGCTTGTCGTCGTTGCGCACGCTGATGAAGGCGGCGCGGGCCTTGGTCGTCGCGCTCGGCACCTGGATGCGCTGACCGCTCGCGAGCATGGCCTTGGCGAAGGCGCGGGCGAAGGTGTCCGCGATGCCCATGACCTCACCGGTCGAACGCATCTCCGGTCCGAGGATCGTGTCGACGCCTTGGAACTTGGAGAACGGGAAGACGCTCTCCTTGACCGCGACGTGCTTCGGCACGGGGATGTCCTGAATGTTCAGGCTGTCGAGGGTCTCGCCTGCCATGAGCTTGGCGGCGATCTTCGCCAGCGGGCGGCCCGTCGCCTTGGCGACGAAGGGCACCGTTCGGCTGGCGCGCGGGTTCACCTCGAGCACGTAGACCTCGCCACCCTTGACTGCAAACTGCACGTTCATGAGGCCGACGACGCCGAGCTCGAGCGCCATCATGCGCGTCTGCTCTTCGATGTTCGCGACCACGTCCGGCGGGAGCGAGTGCGGAGGCAACACCGAGCACGAGTCGCCCGAGTGGACGCCTGCTTCTTCGATGTGCTGGAGCACGCCGCCGATGACCGCGCGCTTTCCGTCCGAGACGCAGTCCACGTCGACCTCGATGGCGTCGCGCAGGAATTCGTCGATCAGGATGGCGGTAGAGCCGGCGTCCTTCGCGGCCTCGATGGCCTGCTGGACGAAGACCTCGAGCTCCTGGCGGCTCTGCGCGATCATCATCGCGCGGCCACCGAGCACGTACGAGGGACGCACGAGCACCGGGTAGCCGATGGACTCGGCCACTTGGATGGTCGCCTCCGCCGAGTGGGCGATGCCGCTGCGGGGCTTCTTGAGGCCGAGCTTCGAGAGGAGCGCGTCGAAGCGCTCGCGGTCTTCCGCGCGGTCGATGGCGTCGGCGCTCGTGCCGAGGAGCTTCACGCCGCGCTTCTCGAGGGGCACCGCGAGCTTGAGCGGGGTCTGGCCGCCGAACTGGACGATGACGCCCTCAGGCTTCTCTTCCTCGCAAATTTCCAGCACGTCCTCGAGCGTGAGCGGCTCGAAGTAGAGGCGGTTCGCGGTGTCGTAGTCCGTGGAGACGGTCTCGGGGTTGCAGTTGACCATGATGGTCTCGAACCCGAGCTCGCGGAGCGCCTTCACGGCGTGCACGCAGCAGTAGTCGAACTCGATGCCTTGGCCGATGCGGTTCGGACCGCCGCCGAGGATGACGATCTTGCGCTTGCCGTTGTCGGCCGCAGATTCCGTCTCGCTCTCGTAAGACGAATACATGTACGGCGTATGCGCGACGAACTCGGCCGCGCAGGTGTCGACGCGCGGGTAGACGGGGCGCACGCCGGCGCTGCGACGGAGGCCACGCACTTCGTCTTCGCCGATGCCGCGAAGCGCTGCGATTTGCCTATCCGAGAAGCCGAGGCGCTTGATGTCGCGGAGGAACGAGCCGCTCAGCTCGCTCGCCGCGGCGATGGTGCGCTCGGTCTCCACGAGGCGGGCGAACTGCGCGATGAACCACGGGTCGATGCCCGTGCTCTTGGCGATCTCTTCCGGGGTCACGCCGACACGGAGGGCGTCGACCAAGTAGAAGATGCGATCCGGCACGGCG
The DNA here is from genome assembly GCA_903858055.1 of uncultured delta proteobacterium. GTDB lineage: Bacteria > Myxococcota_A > Polyangia > Polyangiales > Polyangiaceae > CAIQDA01. Next base: position 3,905 of record CAIOHM010000405.1, on the reverse strand, counting down.
ACGGGGATGAGCTTGCGGAGGATCGTCGCGAGGTCGGCGTCCGCGATCGGCGCGATGTCCGGGTTCAGGGCTGCGACGACCGGCGCCTCCATGATGAGGTCGCGGGCCTTCGGAGCGACCTCCACGGTGCGGTAGTCCACGCGCCCGCGGAGGCTCACGAGACCGTCGCGGCCCGTCTCGAGCGAACGCGCTGCCTTTTGCAGCGCTTGCGAGAAGGTGCGGCCGATGCCCATGGCCTCGCCGACGCTCTTCATCTGGGTACCGAGGCGCGGGTCCGAACCCGGGAACTTCTCGAAGGCGAAGCGCGGCCACTTCACGATCACGTAGTCGATGACCGGCTCGAAGGCCGCGGACGTCTGCGTGATGTCGTTCGTGAGCTCGTCGAGCGTGTATCCTACAGCCAGCTTCGCGGCGATCTTGGCGATCGGGTAGCCGGTAGCCTTCGACGCGAGCGCGCTCGAGCGCGACACGCGCGGGTTCATCTCGATGACGTAGATCTTGCCCGTGGTCGGCGACATGGAGAACTGGACGTTCGCGCCGCCCGTCTCCACGCCGATCTCCGTCATGATCTTCTTCGCGGCGTCGCGGAGCTGCTGGTACTCGCGGTCCGTGAGCGTCATCGCGGGGGCGACGGTGATCGAGTCGCCCGTGTGCACGCCCATGGGGTCGATGTTCTCGATCGTGCAGATGACGATGAAGTTGTCCGCGCGGTCACGCATGACCTCGAGCTCGAACTCCTTCCAGCCGAGGACGCTCTGCTCGACGAGCACTTCCGTCGTCGGCGACTGGAGCAGCGCCCACTTCACCTTCTCTTCGAACTCTTCGGCGTTGTACGCAATGCCGCCACCGGTGCCGCCCATGGTGAACGAGGGCCTGAGAATCGCAGGGAACCCCGTCTTTGCGACGATCGCCCACGCCTCTTCGACCGAGTGCGCGGCCTCCGCGATGGGGCACTCGAGGCCGATCTTCTCCATCGCCGCCTTGAAGAGCGAGCGGTCTTCGGCCTTCTCGATGGTCGCCGGCTTCGCGCCGAGCATCTCGACGCCGTACTTCTTGAGGACGCCGCGCTCCTCGAGGGCCAGCGCGAGGTTGAGCGCGGTTTGCCCGCCGAGCGTCGGGAGGATCGCGTCGGGGCGCTCCTTCTCGATGATGGCCTCGAGCGTCGACGGGTCGAGCGGCTCGACGTACGTGCGGAGCGCGAACTCCGGGTCCGTCATGATGGTCGCGGGGTTCGAGTTGACGAGGATGACCTCGTACCCTTCCTCCGCGAGCGCCTTGGCGCCTTGGGTCCCGGAGTAATCGAACTCGCAGGCCTGACCGATGACGATGGGGCCAGCGCCCACCAAGAGGATTCGGCGGAGATCGTCGCGACGCGGCATGAGAGCGCCGGTTATCAGCGACCGCGTCAAAGCACTAGAGCGACGAGAGGGCTCCCCTCGTGATAGCGGGTCCAGATGGTTCCCCCGGTGCGGAAGGCGGTCCTCGTGGCAGCCTTGGGCTACTTCGTCGACATGTACGACCTCGTGCTCTTCGGGGTCCTCCGTCTGCCCTCACTGAAAGGCATCGGCCTCGAGGGCCCCGCGCTCACGGAGGCCGGGGTTCTGCTGCTCAACACGCAGGTCGCGGGGATCGTGCTCGGCTCCATGCTCTGGGGCGCGCTGGCCGACAAGCGTGGTCGCCTGACGGTGCTCTTTGGATCGATCGTCACCTACTCGCTCGCCAACCTCGCGAACGCACTCGTCACCTCGGTGCCACAGTACGCCGCGTTGCGCTTCGTCGCAGGCGTGGGCCTCGCGGGTGAGCTCGGTGCGGGCGTCACCCTCGTCAGCGAATCGCTCGCACCGAAGGAGCGCGGCTTCGGCACGACCTTCGTCGCGGCTCTCGGCCTCGCAGGCGCCCTCACCGCGGGCCTCGTGGGGGCACGGCTGCCCTGGCGCACGAGCTACATCGTTGGCGGCGTCCTCGGCCTCGGGCTCCTCTTCATGCGCGCGCAGCTCCTCGAGCCCGCGCTCTTTCAGGCGCAAAAGCGTGCGGCGCAGGTGCGCGGAAGCTTGAAGCAGCTCTTCGACCGCAAGCGCATCGGCCGCTTCGTGCCGCTCGTCTTCGTGGCGATCCCGAACTGGTACCTCGCGGGCATCCTCATGACGTTCTCGCCCGAGGTCGGCAAGGCGCTCGGCATGGCGAACCCGCCCACGCCCGCGCAGTCGACCACGTGGATGTACGTGGGCGTCGTGATCGGCGACGTGATCTTCGGCCTGCTCTCGCAAGCGCTGAGGAGCCGAAAGCGCGCCTTGTATCTTGCACATATCGGCATGACGGTGGGCTTCGTGGGCATCTTCGCCCACGGCAAAGGCTCGCCGGAGTCGTACCTGGGCTGGCTCCTCTGGCTCGGTCTTTTTTCAGGCTTTTGGGCGGTCTTCGTGACCACCGCCGCGGAGCTCTTCGGCACCAACCTGCGCGGTACGGCGGCCACCACGGCCCCGTGCTTCGTGCGCGGCTTTGCCATCCCGGTCACGCTCTCTTGGCGCGCGATGCAACCGCACCTCGGCACCATTCCCGCGGCCTCGGTGGTCGGTGCAGTCTGCATGGTCCTCGCCTTCGCGGGCATCTGGGCGATCCCGGAGACCTACGGGCGCGATCTCGACTTCGTCGAGGAGTGAACGCTTCACGCGTGACCCCCAAAAGAGTCACGCTCGCGGGCTTGCCGCAGCGCTTCCACGCACGGCGATCCTTCGCACGAGAAGCACCGACACCCGCGCCGGACATACGCTCGCCGCCGCGCGCTCTCCATGGAATTTGCCGCGCTGCGACGCGACGGGGCGACCGTTGCGCCGTGCGTTGTAATCGTACTTTTTCAGCCATGCGGTCGTTGACACCTACAAGACGCGACAGGTAGGCGCGCGCTCGTTGACCCCCGCGGCGTTCGCGGAAGGGCAACGCGCCCACACCTCAAGGATCCGTTCATGTCGACCCTCCGCGTGCGCTTCGCCCTCGCAGCCGCCCTCACCTCCTTCGCCGTCGTGGGCTGCTCCGCCGCCGCCGACGACCGCGACGACTTCGAGACCGAGAGCGACTCCGCCGAGCTCGCCGTCGCCACCCTCACGCCGGGCAAGGTAAGCACCGCCACCCTCGGCTGCGCGCCTTCGTGCAGCGGCACCGCGTGGATCGACGGCTGCACGGGCAAGGTCATCACCTACACCTCGTGCGCGGGCCAGGCCGCCTACTGCGACAAGGTCGGCACGCTCAGCGAGGGCTGGTACGCCACGAGCGGCGCGCTCCTCACGAAGGCCACCTGCAGCGGCCTCGCCACCACGAACCTCTCGCGCAAGTACGCGTTCACCGGCCGCGCGGGCCAGCGCGTCGACATCCTCGTCGACGGGCTCCTCCAGCGCTCCACGCCGGCGCTCACGGGCCTCGACACCACGATGAAGGTCACCCGTGCGAAGAGCGCGAGCTGGTCGGTCTCGAACGACAACAGCGCCGCCCCCGGCTTCATCGTGCGCAACAACCCCGCGCCGAACGCCAAGAGCTCGTCGGTGCTTGGGCTCGTGCTTCCGACCGACGACACCTACTACGTGACCGTCTCCGCCATGGCGAAGCGCCAGGGCTCGATCGAGGTGCTGCTCCGCAACGCGATGTAATCCGCGAGCGTTTCCCTTGAACACGCGGGCGAGGTTCGCGAGTCTCGAACGGTGACCGTCGAGCTCCCCTCGCCCGCTCGCTATTTTCCTCTCGAAAAAGGCCTCTACGAGGTCGCGCCGGGGCTGCATCCGCTCGGGCGCTCCTTCGGGAACGGCGCCTTGGATTCGCAGGCGCTTCAGATCACGAGCGCCTTTCCTCGCTACCGCGAGAACAAGCTCCGCGCGCGCGCCGAGCGGGCCGGCAAGTACGTGTGCACACACGCG
>CAIOHM010000404.1 GCA_903858055.1 uncultured delta proteobacterium | reverse complement strand
GCTCCGGTGGGGCCCCACGCTTGCTTCGTACCCACCTTCGCTTCGCGTGCAGGATCGCGCGTGCCCGGTGCTCGCCCACGCCGGAGGGACGAGCACGGCCAAGGGGGGTCGCACGCACGACGCCCCGGCCGCGCGCTCGGACTCCGCAAGGTGCCCTCCTCCGCAAGGCCCCCAAGCCCCGCTCCGGTGCGCCACCCTTCGCGGGCCGCGTGAGGCTCACGAGCACGGCGGACGATGAGAAAAGAGAGAAAGGGAAGAGAAGAGAGAGGAGGGACAGCAGAGAGAAGGGCGAGGCTGCGGCTCGCTCAGCTCGCGGCGAGGCGCTGGAGGTCGTCTCCGTGTAGAATGCAGCCGTCGGCGCGGCCCTCGGCGGCGCGGAGGAGGGCCCGCGCGAGCACGTCGAGGGGCATGGGGCCGTAGCGGTGCGCGAAGCCTTCGAGCCCGACCGCGCCGAGGCCCGCGAAGAACGCTTTGCCAAAGCCCGGGAAGTGACGGGCGCCGTGGAGTCCCTGCGGGGCGTCTTCCGGGGATGCGAAGGCACCGGGGCGCGCGATGGCGTAGGCGAGGCCGCTCGCGCGCACGATGCGCTCCGCCTCGCCTTTTGCCTGGAGGTAGGCGCCCAGGCCGCCCGCGCCGAGGCTCGAGAGCAGGACCACGCGCGGCACGCCGGCGAGCTTCGCGGCGGTGACCACCTCGCGCACCGCGCCGATGTCGCTCGCCTCGTAGCTGTCGCCGCTGGAGAAGCGGCTCCTCATGGTGCCCACGAGGCACACGGCGGCGCCGCAGCCACGCATGGCGGCGGAGATCGCCTCCGTGTCGCCGAGGTCGGCGATGCAGGCGTTCGGGTGCTGGGCGAGCCGGGACTTGGCGGCGCTCCTCGGGCGCACGTGGGGAACGACCGCGTGGCCGCTCGCTTCCGCCAGCGGCAAGAGGAGCGAGCCGACCGCGCCCGTGGCGCCCGCGAGGAAGAGCTTCACTCGTCGACGGTCAGGTAGGTGTAGTTCGCGAGCCCTTCCTCGTAGTTGCGCATGAGGAGGCGCATCTGCGGGATGGTGATCTCGCCAGCTCCGAGGGCGCGCTCGGCTTGCATGCGCACCTTCTCGACCATGTTCTCCGGTGCATACTGCACGTAGTGGAGGACCTCGCTCACGCTGTCGCCCTTGACGACGTGGCTCACGTGGTACCCGCTCTCCGAGAGGCGCACGTGGACCGTGTTGGTGTCGCCGAAGAGGTTGTGGAGGTCGCCGAGGATCTCCTGGTAAGCGCCGTTCAGGAACATGCCCATGACGTAGGGCTCCGTGTCCTTCACGTCGTGGACCTCGAGCACGTGCTTGATGTCGTCGCGGTCGATGAAGTCGTTGATGGCGCCGTCCGAGTCGCAGGTGAGGTCCGCGAGCGTGGCGCGCACGGTGGGCTCTTCGTCGAGGCGGTGAATGGGCATGATCGGGAAGAGCTGATCGATGGCCCAGCAGTCCGGCGCCGACTGGAAGACGCTGAAGTTGCAATAGTAGATGCTCGCGAGGATCTTCTCGAGGTCGCGGAGCTCCTCGGGCACGAAGCGCATGCGCTTCAGCTGCTGGCCGACCTTGCGCGCGCAGCACCAGAAGAGGCGCTCGACCTCGGCGCGATCGCGCAGCGAGATGTAGCCGAACTTGAAGAGCGAGATGGCCTCGTCCTTCGCCTGGAGCGCGTCGTGCCACGCCTCCTGCACGTTCTTGAGCGCGATGCCCGCGTAGGTCTCGTGGAGCCCCTTGATGAGCGGGTGCGCATTCGGCTGAAGATCACCGAGTTGGATCGAGACCACGTCGCTCGTGCCGACGACCTCGAAGAGGAGCACGGACTGGTGCGCGGCGATGGCGCGGCCCGACTCGCTCACGATCGTCGGGCACGGGACCTTCGACTTCTCGCAGGCTTCCTTGATCGCATACACGATATCGTTCGCGTATTCCTCGATGTTGTAGTTCTTCGAGGCGTGGAAGTCGGTCTTCGAGCCGTCGTAGTCGACCGCGAGGCCGCCGCCGACGTCGAGGTACTTCATGCCCGCGCCCATCTTCGCGAGCTCGACGAAGATCTGCGAGGCCTCCTGCATCGCGTTCTTGATCGGGATGATGCTCGAGATCTGCGAACCGATGTGGAAGTGCAGGAGCTGGAGGCAATCCAGCATGTTGCGCTCGGCGAGGCGGTCGACGACCGTGATGATCTCCGAGCTCGTGAGGCCGAACTTCGCGCGCTCGCCCGCCGAGTCCGCCCAGCGGCCGACACCCTTCGCGGTGAGCTTGGCGCGCACGCCGATGAGCGGGCGGAGGCCCGTTTGCTCCGAGACCTTCAGGATGATGTCGAGCTCTTCGATGCGCTCGAGCGTGACGATCACGGTCTTGCCGAAGCGCTGCGCGAGCACCGCGGTCTCGATGTACTTGTAGTCCTTGTAGCCGTTGCAGAGGATGAGGCCGCCGGTGTCCTGCATGGCCGAGAGCGCGATGAGGAGCTCGGGCTTCGAGCCGGCCTCGAGGCCGAACTGCCAGGGGCGACCGAACTCGACGACCTCCTCGACGAGGTGTCGCTGCTGGTTGACTTTCACCGGGTACACGCCGCGGTACACGCCGGGGTAGTTGTACTCTGCAATCGCCTTCGCGAAGCTCTCGTTGATGCGCTTGATGCGGTCCGCGAGGATGTCCGAGAAGCGAATCAGCAGCGGGAGCTCGAGGCCGCGGCCGCGCAGGTCCTTCACGAGCTCGAAGAGGTTGACCTTGCGGTCCACGTTCGGGTTCGGGTGAACCTCGACCTGCCCGCTCTCGCCGGCCACGTAGTACGGCTCTCCCCAGCCGCGAATTTGGTAGAGCTCCGCGCTCTTGGAAACGCTCCAGGGTGCGTCGTTCGCCATGGTGCTTCGGTCTCGGGGGCGATGGGTTGCGGGTCGATGCGCGCCGCGTCACGAAGACGCCGGCGGGCGGGGGTGTCTCACCTTGCGCCGGTCTCCGCAAGGCCTTCCATGCATCGCGCAACCTTGGCGGATCCCAGGGTGAAGCGCGTTCAGTACCCGAGCGGACCCGTCACGGCGCCGTCACACGGGGCGCCTCGTGACGCAGATGTGCCAACCGGAAGCGTTGAACGTGAAGGTTCGAGGCAACGTCGGACACTGCGGGTCTCGCGTTCACCATAAGTATCGCCTTAGGTACCGTTCGTGGCTCCACCTCGTCGCCCACCCGAACCGCTTGCGCGTCGCCCCTTCAGCACGCCGGTGGCCTTGCGTGCGCTCGGGGAGGTCTGCCTCGGGCGCCGTCGGGAGCTCGATCTCGGCGTCGAGCAGCTTGCCGGGCGCATGGGCGTGGACGCCCGACAAGTGCGCCGCATCGAGCGCGGCCAGGCCAACGTGACCTTCGAGACGCTCGTGGCGTTGGCGACGGGTCTCGAGCGGCTGCCGTCGGACCTCCTCGCGCAGGTCGAGCGGGCGCTCATGTTGGAAGACGGAGCGGCCACGGCGACCAAGGGACGCGCCCAGGCGGCCCACGCGGAACCGGCGATGGACGGACATGGAGTTCCTTCGGACGAGCCCTTGCACCGCGCGCTCGGGCTCGCGGTCGCGGCCTTCCGTCGCCATGGTCGCCTCACGCAGCGCGAGCTTGCTTCAGCGGCGGGGCTCTCGTTGTCTGCGATTCAAAGCGTCGAGAGCGGACGCCACGCGCCGACCACGCTCACGCTCGAGACCCTCGCGCAGGCGCTCAAGTGCGACGTGCTCGACCTCTTCACCGCGCGCGCCGCGAAGAGCGCGCACAAAGCGCGGGTGTCGCGGACGCGCGAGGCCTGAGCGGGGCCCGCGCCGGTCCTGTGCGTTCAGGCGAGGAAGCGAAGCGCGCCGCTCTCGAGATCGTACATCGCGCCGACCACCTTGATCGTGCCCGCGCGTACGAGCTCGGCGAGGACCGTGCTCCGTTCGGTGATCGACGCCACCGTGAGCGCGACGTGCTTCTCGGCAACCGCGTCGACGAAGGCGTAGTTCTCCGCCGTGCGCTCGCCCGTGAACGTGGTCGCGTCGATGGCCGGGCGAATGCGCTCGAGGAGCCCGGTGAGGTGCCCGAGCTTCGCGCCCGCGATGGTGCCCTTCACGGCGCCGCAGCGGGTGTGACCCATGACGACGATGACCTTGGAGCCCGCGACCTTGCACGCGAACTCCATGCTGCCGAGCATGTCTTCGTTGATCACGTTGCCAGCCACGCGCGCGTTGAAGATGTCGCCGACGCGCAGGTCCATGATGACCTCGGCCGGGGCGCGCGAGTCCATGCACGAGAGGAGCATCGCGGCGGGGTACTGGCCTGCGACCGTCGCCTCGCGCTGCTCGCGGAGCTCGTTGTGGGCGTGGGTTTTTCCTGCGCGGAAGCGCTCGTTGCCGCGCTTCATCATCGCGAGGATCTCGTCGGCGGTCATGGCCGCTTGCTGGCTCTTCGAGAGCGCAGGACCGGCCGGCGCGGCCTCCGCGGCGTTCGACGTGAACAACGCGCCGAGCGCGCCGAGGAGGGCGCCGGTGCGAAGGGTGGTCAAGGCTTCGCGGCGCGTCGTGCAGGGGGTGGATTCGTCGTGGAGGTCACACATGGGCCGGAGCATACGCTCCGCGGCCCGGGGCGATAGGCCTCACGTCCCGGCGTGATCGCGCTGCTCCCAAAAGGTCGCGAGCTTCGGCCAGAGGCGCTCGGCGGCGCTCTTCGCAACCACCGCGCCCACGTGCCCGCCGGGCAAGTGCGTGCCGACCTTGTCCGCGGAACCCGCGAGGGTCACGAGCTCCTGCGCGCTCGCCGCGGGGACAATCGAGTCGTGCTGGAAGCTGACGCAGTGGATCGGCATGGCGAGCGAGCCGAGATCGACCTTGCGCCCGCTCACCACGAGCTCGCCGCGCGCGAGCTTGTCGCCGCGGTAGAGGTCGCGGAGGTACTGCTCGTAGAACGCGCCGGGGAGCCCCACGTTGTCGTTGCCCCAGGTCTCGAGCGCGAGGAAGCCGTCGACGAACGGGTCGTCCTCCATCTTGTCGATGAAGTGCACGGCCTTCGAGAGGTTCATCGTCGGTCGCAGCATCTGAAAGGCCGACTGGAGCAGCTGCCACGGTACGACGCCGGTCGCGCGCACGAGTGCCTGCACGTCGAAGGTGGGCGAGCTCGTCCACGCGCCGAGCAGCGAGCCGTCGTCGCCCTCGAAGCGCACGGGGGTGGCGAGGGTGGTCGTCGACGCGACCTCGTTCGGGTGGAGCGACGCGTGCACGAGGGTCATGAGGCCGCCCATGCAGTAGCCGAGCGTATGGACCTTCTCTACCCCCGAGGTCTTCACGGCGGCGCGCACGGCGTGGTGCACGTAGCGGTCGAAGATCGTGTCGAGGTCGATCCAGCGATCTTCGTGCGAGGGCGTGCCCCAGTCGATGCAGTAGACGTCGTGGCCGCGGTCGACGAGCCACGCGACGAGGCTCTTTCCGGGCATGAGGTCGAGCACGTAGTGGCGGTTGATGAGCGAGGGGACGAGCACCACCGGCGTGCGGAAGGTGAGGCCGCTCGGGCGCGCCTTGTAGCGGAGCAGCGCGAGCTTGTTCTCGCGGTGCACCACGTCCGCGGGCGTCGAACCCACGGCGGGCAAACCGCGCCGCACGAGGCGCGAGACCGCGGCGAGGCGGCTCACGAGTAGAGCCTCTCGAAGTCGTCGCGGAACGCGTTCACGATCGCCTTGCGGCGGATCTTCAGCGTCGGCGTGAGGAAGCCGGCTTCGATCGTGAGCGGCTTCTCGAAGACGTGGAAGGTCTTGATGCTCTCGTGGTGCGCCACGCGCTCGTTGGCGGCGTCGACCTTCGCTTGCACGAAACGCCGTGCCGCGTCGACGCGTGCCTGACCCGCGAGGCCGCGGAGCTCCTCGGGATCTTCGGGCATCGGCGGGTTCAGCCAGAAGCCCGCCACGAGGTACTTTTTCCCCTCGCCGTAGACGACCGCGTGGGCGATGAGCGCGTCGCTCGCGAAGAGCTGCTCCACGTTCGCGGGCGCGACGTTCTTGCCGCCGGCGGTCACGAGGATGTCCTTCTTGCGGTCGACGATTTGCAGGAAGCCGTCGTCGGTGAAGCGCCCGATGTCACCGGTCTTGAACCAGCCGTCCGCCGTGAAGGCCTCGCGCGTGGCCGCTTCGTCCTTGTGGTAGCCGCGGAAGATGGAGGGGCCGCGCGCCATGATCTCGCCGTCTTCGGCGAGCGCGAGCTCCACCGAGGGGAGCACCTTGCCCACGGTGTCGAAGCGGTACGCCTCGGGGCGGTTCAAGGTGAGCGTGGGGCTGCATTCGGTGAGGCCGTAGCCCTCCATGATCGCGAGGTTGGCCGTCTCCTTGAAGAACTCCTTCACCTCGCGCTTGAGGCCCGCGCCGCCCGAGAGCCCGAAGGCGATCTTGCCGCCCGTGACCTCGGCGAGCTTCGCGCGGCGCTCCTCGGCGGTGCCGAACCCGGAGGCGGAAGAGGCGAGCTTCTCCCAGACCTGCGGCACGCTCATGAACACCTGCGGCTGCACCTCCTTGAGGTGGTCGTAGAGGGACTTCGGGTCGCTCATGTACGTGGTGAAGCGGAGCGTGTTGCCGAGGCAGAGCTCGCCGAAGCCGAAGATGTGGCTCATGGGGAGCCAGAGGAGGTCGACGGCACTCGCGGGCACCGCGGCTCCATAGATCGCGAGCCAGTCGACGCCGTTGGTGCCCACGTTGCGATGCGTGAGGGGTACACCCTTCGGCGGGCCGCTCGTGCCCGAGGTGTAGAGCATGACGCCGGCGCCATCGAGCGTGAGACCGCTCATGCGCTCTTCGAAGCGTGCGGGGCGGAGCTCGTCGGCGAGCTGACCCTCGGCGAGCGCGCGATCCCAAGGCAAAACGCGCGCGTAGACCGCGAGCGCATCGTCGAGGCTGCGCATGCGTGACGACGCGCGCTTCACGGCTGCGGCGACCTCCGCCTCGGGCCCGAGGTAGACGATGTGCTTCACCTTCGGCGTGTTCGCGCAGGCTTCGATCGTGCGCTCGAGGAGCGGCGCGCTGCCCACGAAGACGAACTCGGCGTCGGAGTGGTCCACCACGTACGCCATCTGTTCGGCGGTGTTCGAGGCGTAAATCGGCACCATGACACCGCCCGCCGCTTGAATGCCCAGCGCCGCCGCGCCCCACTCGACCGAGTTCGGCGCGAAGATGCAGGCGCGATCGCCCATGCGCAGCCCGCGCTCGGCGAGGAAGCACGCCGCGCGGCGAATGCGGCTCGCGAAGTCGGCCCAGGTCACGACGGACCAGCGACCCTTGCCCTCGGGCACCATGAAGCGCGGGCGCGAGGCCATTTCGGGGAGCGCGTCGAAGACGACGCGGGGAGCGAAGGTGAGTTCGGAATCACGGGACATGGCGGTTCTCTCGGCGACGGGTCACTTCTTGGTGCGCTTGGGGGCGGCGGCGGGGTCGGGGCTCGCGCCTTCGCGTGGTGCGTGGGCGGCGAGGCGTGCCTCGCTGGCGTCGAGCTTCTGCACGAGCACCTCCATGCGCTCTTCGAGGTCGAGCATTTTTGACTCGAGGCGGTGGAGCAGGTGCAGCGTGCGCTCTTGATCGAGCTTCGTCGCGACGCCGACGTCGCCCCAGAGCTGGGTCTTCGTCGCCTCGCTCTTCGCCTTGGCGCGCATGTACGCCGAGAGCGCGCTGCCCGAGGGGCCCACGAACGAAGGGCTCTTCAGCACGCGCTCGAGCACCTTGGCCGTGGAGTTCTCCCAGCCGTCGAAGCCCTTCTTGAACGTCTCCCAAGTCGACATGTGTTCTCTCTCCCAAATCGTAGGCCGCACGGCGCGGGGCTTCACGGGGCGAAGCGCCGCACCTCCTGTGCCGTGGTGAAGCTCGCGTTCTCTTCGTTGTCGGCGGCGGTCGCGCGCGCGACCTCACCGAAGCACTCGGCGTAGAAGCCCGCCTGACGCCGCACGACGGGCGCGCCGCTCGAGGGGCTCACGGTGGTCTTGAGGCGCACCTCGAGGACGCTCGCGAAGGTGAGCTCGGGCAAGCGCAGCTCGCCGGCGCCCGCGGCCAGACCCTCGTAGCGGTCGGTGCCGTTGTAGGGCGAACCGCGGAGCGTGCCGCCGGTCACGCGTCCGGTCGAAACCCAGGTCGAACCCACGCGGAGCGGCAGCGGCAGCACGAGCACGGGCGCCTCGTAGACGAGCAAGGTCTTGCCCTCCCCGGGCGCTTCGAGCCGCGACGCGACGCCGTGGAGGCGAAGGCCCTCGGCCGCACGCGAGTAGACGCCGTCGAGCGTGCCCGCCGCGTCGAGCGCCGCCACGAACTCGCCACCGGGGAAGCTCGCCGCGTACCAGCGCTCGGTGAGCGAGGCCGCGCCGAAGCCCACGAAGCGATCGGCCCCGTAGCGGCCCGCGAAGTCGAAACGACGTCGACCGTCGCTGCCCACGACGCCGTCGAGGTTCACGGGGATGCCGTTCGCCACGCGGAAGCGCGCCTCGCCGCCGAGCACCACCGGGAGCTCGCTCGCCGCGAGGGTCCCGTCGAGGTTCGGGGCACAAGGGAGCACCGTGGTGCCTTCGCCGCTGCCCTCGACGAAGGTCATGTTGTCCCCGCACGCGGCCGCAGCCGTGAGCGCGAGAGGCAGGAGAAAACGAGGAAAGCGTTTCATCGTGGCCGTGACTCAGAAGGCGTAGGAGAGGCGCACGCGCAGGAGGCCGGCAGGCTTGGCCTCGAGCTTGGCGGTGGGGTTGCCGAGGGCCTCGCCGGGGAAGAAGGCCGCGCCCTCGAGCGAGAGCGTGAAGCCGTCGGTGCCCTGCCACGCGAGCGTAGGGTCGACCTCCACGCCGAGGAAGCTCTTGCCTGCGGGGGTGGAGGCCGCGTTCGTCGCCATGGAGGCGATGGCCGCGAGCGACGCCACGAGGCGGCCCGTGTGGTTGCCCGCGAGGGTGCCGCGCACGGAAGGTCGCACGTAGGCCGCGCCGCTCACGCGCCCGACGAGCTCGCGGAACAAGATGCGATCGACCCGGAAATCCGGGTGCATCGAGAAGCGGTCGAGGCGATCGTTCTCGGGCACGGGAATCGTCTGCGTCGAGCCGTCGGCGGCGGGGATGCGCAGCGTGTTGCCGCTCGCGAAGAGCGGCGAGGCGTCGCTCGAGGCGTAGCCGAGCTGGAGCTCGGCCGCGTGCTGGTCGTCTTCCGTGCGGAACGAGCTGTCGAGCACGAGGCCTGTCTGTGCAGACTGCACGGGCTTCGCGAGCGAGACGCCGGGCAAGAGCGAGGCGTCTTCGATGCTCGCGCGCAGGTGCGCGACCTCGAGCTCCACGCGGTGGTGTTTGCCTTCGTGACGAAGCCAACCGTCGAGCGCAAGGGCCTGCCAGCCGCGCGCCACCACCTGGAGCGCGCTCAGGGGCGGCGTGTTGGCGAAGGGCACGTAGGTCGAGGGCACGTCGCGCGCCTGCGTGCGCCAGGAGGCGTAGGCGCCGTAGTCGAACACCGTGCGGCCGAAGCCCGTGCGGCGCTTGCGCGTGGGCTCGTCGGTCCAGTGCATGAAGGCGAAGGTGAGGCTCTTCACGGCGCTCGTGGGCTCGAGGGCCACCGAGCGCACGCCGTCTTTGCGGAGCGCCGTGGGGCCGGCGACGGAGAAGTCGTAGGCGAGCGCGGCCACGTGGCCAAAGATAGGCGAGACGAACGCGATGCGATCGGCCGCGTCGCCGCTGTCGCAGTCCGCACAGTCGCCGCCGTTGGCGAGCATGCCCGTGCCCCAGGCGTTGCCCATGCGGCCCGCCGCGAGGAGGCCCACGGGCGTCGCGGTCTCGCCCCACGCGCGCTTCACGCGGAGCACGCGGTCGCCGCTCGTGATGACGCTCGTGGCAGCCGCGGGCACCCCCACTGGGCGATCGCCGAGGGGTACGTCGTCGAGCACGTCGACGCGCACCTTCACCGCGGTGCGGCCGCCCGGCGCGTAGAACGCGAGATCCGTGCGCAGGCGCAGGTCGCCGCCGAGGAGCCACTGGCCCTTGCGGTCCGCGAGCGGCACCGGGAAGAGGGGCACGCCGTTCTCGAGCGGCCCGCGATCGAGGTCCAGGTTGCCGAGGGCCTCGCCGCGCACGCGCATGGCCCCGTGGACCACCACGCGCGCATCGTCGTGGGGCACGAGGTCGTCGCCCGTGTCCATGAGGCCCGTGGCGTGGGCCGCCGGCGCACCGCCGATTGCTGCGCACGCGAGAGCGAAGAGGGGGCGCGTTCGCAGGCGCATCACGGGGCCTCCGCGAGGAAGGCCGCGAGGTCGCGGTTCGAAGCGCCGATGGCTTCGATCATCGGAAAATGACCGCACCGCGGGTACACGGCGAGGCGCGCGTTCGGGAGCTCGCGCGCGAGGCGCTCCCCGAAGGCGAGCGTGGTCACTTCGTCGTCGCGGCCCCAAAGCAGCAGCGTCGGCGCGGAAATGCTGCGGTAGCGAGACTGCCACTCGTCGTAGGTCTGGCCGCGCGTGGCTTCGAGCGCGGCGGCCACCGTGCCCGGCCGCTCGAGGGCGGCCTCGGTGAGATCGAGGAGCGGCTCGGTCACGTAGCGCTCGCGATCGTAGAAGGCGAAGGCGATGCGCTCGTACGGGCGCTCTTTGTAGAATGCACGAAAAAGGAACTCGCCGACGTTCGGCGTGCGCGCCCAGAGGAAGAAGGGCGGGAGCTGCTCCTCGTAGGCCCAGGCGTCGTAGAGCGCGAGGCGCTTCACGCGCTGCGGAGCCTCGAGCGCCATGGCGAGCGCGATCGAGGTGCCCCACGAGTGCGCGACGACGATGACCTCGTGAATGCCCTGCTGATCGAGGAGCTCGAGGAGCATCTTCGCCTGCGCCGGTGGCGAGTAGTCGCCGGCCGGCCGCGCCGAGTAGCCGAAGCCCTTGAGGTCCACGGCGAGCGTGCGGCGGCTCTTGGCCACGAGCGGCTGCACCGCGTCCCAGGTCTCGAGCGAGGAGGCGAAGCCGTGGAGGAAGAGCACGGGGGTGCCGCTCGCGTCTCCGAGGGCGCGCGTGCGGAGGCGAACGCCGCCGACGGTGGCGAAGGTCGCGCCTTGGGGAGCGCCCGGGGGCGTGGTCGGGTGGAACGCGAGCGCACCGCAGCCGCTCGCGAGCGCCGCGGCGAGGGCGACGGGCGCGAGGGTCCGGGTGAGCGTGAAGCCTGGCGACGTGCTCATGGGGCGAGGCGCTGGAGCTCGGAGGCGGTGGTGAAGAGGGCGCGGGTCTCGCCGCCGGCGGAGGTCGCGCTCGCGACGGTGCCGAAGCACTCGGCCACGAACGCGACGGTCTTGCGGTCGGGCAGCGTGGCGATCGGCAGCCCCGCTTGGTTGCGCCGCGTGAGCGAAGTGAGCACGCGCACGACCTTGAACGTGCCGAAGGGGACCTCGACCGTGCCCGCGGCGTCCACCGTGGTGGCGTAGGTCTCGGTGTACTGCGTGCCCGTGAGCGGGCCGATGGCGAGGCCCTGCGCCGTGCCCGTGACGGTCGACGTGCTCGTCCAGCTGTCGCCCACGCGCAGTGGAAAGCGCAGAAACGCGGGCGCGGGATCGTACGCGAGCTGGGTCTTGGTCGCGCCGTCGCTCGGGGAGACCACGCCCGCGAGCGCGAGCTCGGTGGCGCCGAGCGTGAAGACGCCGAGGAGGTCTCCGCTTGCACCGAGGGTGAGCGCGTAGCTCGCGCTCGGGAACGCCGCGGCCCACCACTTGCCCGCGGGCGCCTGCACGTCGACGACGCGCGTGGTGTCGCTCGTGAAGGGCCCCTTGAAGTTCCAGCGCGTCTCGGTGCCGGTCGTGATGCCGGCCAGGTCGATGGCGACGTTCGTTCCGTAGGTGTAGGTTGCACGCAAACCCGCGCGCACCGGAAACTCCGCCCGATCGATGCGCCCGTCGGCGTTGGGGACGCAGGCGCCCGAGTCGCCCGAGAGCGGGGGTGCGCCGTCGCCGGGGCCGAGGCCGCCGTCGGTGAGCGGCGCGGGCTCGCAGGTGCCGCTGGCGAGGCAGACGCCGGAAGCGCACTCGGCGCCCGTGCGGCAGCTCGCGCCTTCGAGCGAGGTCTCGGAGGAGCAGCCAGCGAGCGCGGCGAGCGAGAGGGCGAGGAGCGGGAAGAGAACCGTGCGCATGGGGCGATCGACCGTTCGAGAGGAGAGGCTCGCCGAGATGCGCGGCGACGTCACGGGGGAGGCGACGTCGCGCAAACTAAGCGCGGAGAGCGCGCGCTCGTCTTCGTCGGAGGCGCGCGCGTGCGGGGTGGGGCTCACGAGCGCCCGGCGGACGATTGCCGCACATGCAGCAAGGTCGATGGCTCGGGCGATGGCGCTCGGGCTTCGGTCGTTCGCGAAGAAAGTGGTGCTCATGGCAGGTGGTTCTTGTTGCGTCGCAGCATACCTGGGGGTACGAAGCGGTCAAGGAGTTTTGTGCGATGCAACAATCAACCGGCACCAAGGCGGAGAAACGCTTGCCGCGCGTGGCGGCTCTTGGCAGGCTCCGGCGCATGGCCAAGCCCCCCGTGATCGTCAAGAAGTACGCGAACCGCCGCCTCTACGACGGTGAGGAGAGTCGCTACGTCACGCTCGAGGAGCTCGCGGCCAAGGTGAAGCGCGGCGCAGACGTCCGCGTGGTGGACGCGGTCTCGGGCGAGGACCTCACGCAGGCGACCTTCGCGCAGATCATCCTCGAATCCCGCGGCGGGGCGCGCCTTTTGCCCACGGCGCTCCTCGTGCAGCTCGTGCGCCTCGGCGACGACGGGCTCGCGGAGTTCTTCCAGCGCTACGTCTCCTGGGCGCTCGAAATCTACCTGAGCGCGCGCCAGGCGCCCTCCGCCTTCGACGCCGTCACGGGCATCGCCAGCACGTTCTCGCGGCCCTTCGCGAACGCGAACCCGCTCTTGCGCCCCTTCTTCGAGGCGAACCCGTGGAGCCGCGCGCCGGGTTACGACCCGCGTTCTGCGCCGCAACATGCGCCGCCGCCGCCCCCACCGCCGAGCGCCCCCGTCATGGAGGCCGAGGCCGAGGTGGAGGTCTCCTCGCCGCGCCGCCGCAGCGCACCGCCCGCCCGCGAGGTCAGCGAGCGCAGCGACATCGACACGCTGCGCGCCGAGCTCGCCGAGCTGAAATCGGCCTTGCTTGGTGCGGCGAAGGCCCCGAAGCAGCCCCGCGCCCGGGCCGCCGCGAAGGCCCCCGCGAAGAAGAAGTAGCGAAGCCCGGCGCCCGCGCGCTCCGTGAACGAGGCGACCTCCCGCGGGGAGCGTCGCCTTTTTCGTGCATTGCTGCGCATGCGTAAAAATCGACCGCCGCTCCGTTGACAGGTCGTGTTGCGGTGCACAAGACTGGAGGCGTCGCAGGAGCACGGCTCCGCAAGACACCCCAAACTCCACGCAAGGAACGACCATGAACACCGAGAACCTCAAGAAGACCCTCCGCGATTTCTTTCCGATGATGCCCGACTTCACCACCGTGGCGAGCGGCTGGGCGGAGCGCGCGGAGAAGACCCAGGCGGAGCTCGCGGGCTGGGAACGGAAGGCCCACGATCACGTCGCGAGTCAGCTCGACGAGACCGTGAAGCTCACGAAGGACTCGATGAACTGGGGCCTCGAGATGTCGGCGGCCTGGCGCAAGAACGCCCTCGAAATGGTGCGCCGCAGCGAGACCGTCTTCGCGCCCAAGGCGTGAGCCCGTCGCGACCGAGCCCTCGCGCGAGACCCCAGCGGTCTTTGCGCGGGGGCTTCGATCATTTCCGCGGTACCCTGCCCGCACCGGAGAACGCCATGAAGCTCGAGACCCTGAAGATCATCGTCACCGGCGCAGCCCAAGGCATGGGCGCGCACTTCGCCCGCAGTCTCCACGAGGCCGGGGCCCAGGTCGCCGCGGGCGACATCAACGAGG
>CAIOHM010000403.1 GCA_903858055.1 uncultured delta proteobacterium | reverse complement strand
GCACGCGGTGGCCATGAGCCCGTCTTGGGAAAAGACTGGCTTTCCGCAGTTGCGAAGCCCAGGCAACGCGACGACGCGCTCGAGCTCGCCCGTGCGTCCGTCGAGCACGGCCACGTCGGCGTCGACGGCGCGATCGAAGTCCCCCGCGAGGCGATGGAGGTTCACGTAGACTTTGCCACCGAACGGCGTCAGGGCACCAGGCCGCGCAGGCGTGCCCTCTTTGCGAGGAAGCGCCACGCGCCGCACGAGGGCCGGGGTCTCCGTGTCCACGACGAGCACGTCGTCGCCGCCGTCGAGGGCTACGTCGCCGGGGCGCGGGTCCACGCCAAAGCGAGCCACGAGCGCACGACCCGCGTCGAGCGTGAGAAAGTCCTGGGGGTTCGACTCGAAGCCCGTGCCCACGGGGAGCTGCGCGCGCACGCGACCGCTCACCGTGTCGACGAACGTGAGCACGTTGGTTCCGTAGCGATCGATGAGCACGAGCTCCTCGCCCACGCCGCGTGGCTCGCTCGGCAAGACGACGTCGCCGGAGAGCGCGAACGAGACCCCCGCGCTCGCGGAGGCCGTCGAGAGGATCGACGGCGTCAACCGCACTCCCGCCGGGTCACGCAGCGCGACGTTCGTGGAACGGTAGTCGGACGCCAACACCGCAAGCGAGCCGGGCATGAGCGAGCGCCCTGCGCCTGAAGAACGCGGAGCTTCCGTGGTCCCACACGCCCCCATGCAGAGTGCAAGCACCATCCGCGCGAGCGCGCGCGCGAGCCGCATCGCAAGGGTCATGGGAGCGCCCCCGCGAGCGTCACGTCCACCGTGCGACCCGGCAGCGGGTAGCCGACGACGTCGACGCGCGCCTCGTCGAACACGTTGCCGAAGCGCACGGCGAGCTCGAGCGCTCCGGCCGTGCCGCGCAGGGAGGCGTCGCTCCAGCGTTGACCTGGGATCCGCGCGAGGCCCGCCGGGTCTACCGTGCGCTCGCCCTCGACGTTGGTCCGCCACTCGAAGCGCAGCGTGCGACGATGACCGAACTCCGGAAAAACGCGAACGAAGAGGCTCTCGACGTGGCGCGCCCGAAAAGGCAAGCGGCGGTTCTCGAGCGACGAACTCGCGGTCGTATCTTGCGCATCGAGGAGCGTGGAGACGCCGCCGAGCGACCAGGATTCACCAGGCTTGACCTCGAGCGTGGCCTCGGCGCCGAGCAAGCGCGCGCTGCCCACGTTGATGGGCTTCACGGTGCCCGGGCTCGTCTTCGTGTAGTCGATGAGGTCCCGCATGCGGCGCGCGTAGGCCGCCACCTCGACGCGCACGAGCCGCTCGGGGCCGAACGACGAGCGCCCCACGAGCTCGATGGCCTCGCCGCTCTCGGGCTGAAGGTCTGCATTTCCCCTCGTGGCGCCGTCGACGCCGTAGCGCTCGCCGAGCGTCGGCACGCGGGCGTAGCGCGCTCCCACGAGCAGCGCTTCATGAACGCCCTCACGGAAGCGAACGACGAGTCGCCCCTGCGTCACGCCGTCGCGCCCCTCGCGCTCGGTGATGGTGCGCCCGCTCGCGGTGGTCGCGACGCCGTCGTGGGTGAGCACTGTCTCGATGCGCAAGCGTTCGCTCACGTCGAACGACGCGCCGCCGTGCACGCGCACCGTGAGCCGGTTCGCGTCGAGCTCCTCGCCGCCGCGACGGAGGAGGCTCTCTTCGAGAGCACCGACCGACCCGAAGAGCCGCCAGCGTTCTTCCTGATGATCGATCGCCACGCGTTGTTCGTAGCGCGAGCCCGTGAGCGCGAGGGAAGGCGCGCCGAGGCCCAGCTCCGCGAGGGGGTCTTCGTACTGCGAGCGAGCCCACGTGCCCGTGGCGCGCACCGAGACCACGGAGCGATCGCCGGCGGGAGCCTGCACCTCCACCGCAGCAAGTTCACGACCTTGAGCGAGGCGCGCCGCGAGGGAAGGGAGCACCGCGAGGCGAGGGACGCCTTGCACTCCGCGCGTTCCGAAGCCCAAGACGCGAACGCTCGCCGGGCCGAGGTTCGAGCGCGCCGAGACGACGGCGCTGGTCCGCTCCGTGTCCGCATTTTCTCGCAATCGCCACGCATCGTCGCGGGCGTCGAAGAGCGTTCCACGGTCGTCGCGGTACGCGTAGCGGTTCGTGGCGCGCTCATGGGTCGCCATCGCGATGACCTCGCCCGCGTCGCCGCTGTCGCCGCCGGTCAACGTGGCCAACGTGTGATCGAGCGAGCCCGCCGTGAGCCCGGCTTCGAGGACGCGCTCTCGCGGCACACGAGGCACGAGCACGATCGCCCCGCCGAGACCTTGGCGCTCGAGGGTCAGCGGCGCATGCCCGCGGTACACGTCGACCCGTTCGAGCAGCGCGGGCGAAAACGCGGATAAATCCGAGGTACCAGCGACGTCGTCGTTCAAGAGCACCGAGCCGAAGTAGACCGGCGTCTGCGCGGCGGTGCCGCCACGCAAGGAAGCCGATGCGAAGGCGCCGTAGCCGCCCGTATCGCGAATCGCGACGCCCGGCACCACGCGGAGCGCTTCCCCGAGGCGCATGCCTGGCTGCGCGAGACGTTCGCGATCGACGCTCGTGCGCGTGGGTGACGCCTCCTGCACCGGGTCCTTCTTTCCCGTGACGCGCACTTCTTCGACCTCGGCGCCGAGCGTGGGCTCCGCGTCCGCGGCGAGCGAGACGGCCGGGTTCATGGGTCGTTCGCGCCGTGAATCACGGCGATCGCGTCGAGATCGAAGCCGCCCTTGCCGTCGCTCGTGGCGCTCGAAGCGGGATAGGTGCCGAGGTCCGTCACGCGCACGAAGCGCACGCGCGCGAGGCCCGATGCCGCGAGATCGAACGCGTCGCCGCCCGCGAGCGCCGGGTCCGTGCACGCGAGCGTGTTGGTCTCCACGTTCGCGAAGACCGGCGCACGACCCGCGCAGCCTTCGCCGGTGGCGGCGTTGCAAGGGAGGTCGACCCAGCGCACGCCGTCGTCGCTGACGCTCACGCGCCCGAACTCGGCGTAGGTGCGGCCTCCCGCGCCGAACCGAAATGCGTTCTCGAAGACGATGAAATCCGGGCCCGGCGCGTCGACGATCGCGGTCTTGCCGAACGCGAGCTCGATCACACCGCCGGTCCCGAGGCTCACCACGTCGATGCTCCCGCGCGCGTCCCCGGCGCCACGCGGCCCTCCGAGGACGACCCATGGCATCGCGGCGGCACCGAAGCCGGCACCCTCACCCGGATCGAAACGAACGACGCGGGCCGCGAACGCGCCCTCGAGGCCGCGCCGCGTCGCCTCGCCCTGCGGGTCTGCCGCAAAGGGCTGCGTCGTCGCGTAGGGGTCCGCGGGCGCGGGCTGCGCGTCGGTGTCCGTGGGCGCGCGGTCATCGGAAGGCGCCGCGCCGCAGCCGCACATCACGGACGCGAAGAGCAGCGAAAACACGGGTCCCGCGAGGGCGCGAGAGGCGAGGGCACAAGACCTCGAGAGACGAATCGAAACCACCACCACCCACCCTCTGCCGCGAGGCTCGCGCGGCGCATCGAGGCGCGGCCTCGAACGAGGACGCGATCGGCGAAGGGGTCTTCTGACTTCCGGATC